>CANQQQ010000015.1 GCA_947626025.1 uncultured Clostridia bacterium | reverse complement strand
TGTCCCTATTAAACTATTTTATTTTTAAATCCTTTAAGGAATATTGTGTGTGTGTGTGTGTGTGTGTGTGTGTGTGTGTTACAATATCAACGGTTCTAGCGTTTCTCATTTTCTCGTATTCCTTTCTTTTATTTTATAAGATAAGAAAATTTAAAGATTTCTCTTATTTAATGTTAAACTATTTTATATCGTATTTCAATACGACAAATTTTGACAATTTTCTGGCGTCTCCTATGGCTTTGCGGAAGGTCAATTTACCCCTGCCGTATTTTTATGTTAAATTTTCTTATCTTTTTTGTTACACACATATTAAAAAAATCGAAATTTCCTTACGGAATTTTCGATTTTTCACATTATATTTTAGGTATTTATTCAATCATTGCAATTGGGTAATAGATAGAATAAACAATTAAAATGTATTTTAATTGTTTATTCGCGGGCGAGCAATTCCTAGTAAATTCTGCTTCGCAGAATTTCCAAGCACTGTTCGTAAAAGAATCAAAAACAAAATACATTTTGTTTTTAATTCTTTTCCTCGCTCTGACCGCCCCTACATAGTTGTTTAGATTATAACAATTTATCCACTAATAAAATTTCTATTAGATAAAAAGATTGTATGAATTTTTTGTGCCTTACTTGATTTTTACTAGTTGTTATAATACAATATTTTATATAAAATGGAAAAAACGAAAGGAAAATATATAATAAAAATATGAATAAAAAAACAAAAAGTAAAAAAAGGATGTCAAAGTCTAGTATTAATAAACCTGTACCTACCAAAAGAATTGCTTTACTACTTATTTTTATATTTATACTAATAATATTCTTAATAGCCAAAATTGGTTGGTTACAATTTGTTCAGGGATCACAACTTAAAGAAGCAGCTTCTCGTCAGCAAACTTTAAATGAAGTAATTAGCCCTAAAAGAGGTTCTATATATGATACTAACGGAAAAGCTTTAGCTATTAGTGCTTCAGTTGATACAGTTAGTATAAATCCTTCAAAGATAGAGTCAGAAAATAAAGAAAAAGTGGCTCAGGCTTTATCTGATATTTTTGAATTAGATTATGAAACTACTTTATCACAAGTAAAAAGTAATTCTTCTGTGGTAACTATCGCAAAGAAGGTTGAGCAAGATAAAGTCTCTTTATTAAAATCTTGGATGAGTGATAATAAGATTAGTTCAGGAATAAATATAGATGAAGATACCAAACGATATTATCCTTATAATTCATTAGCTGCTCATATAATTGGTTTCACAGGAACAGATAGTCAGGGGTTATACGGAATAGAGGCAAAATGGGATTCAACATTAACAGGTGTCGCTGGTAAAATAGTAACTATTGCTGATGTCAATAATAGCGAAATATCTAGTGATGCTAGTCAATATATTGAGGTAGAAAACGGTAGTGATTTATATCTTACTATCGATGTTAACATTCAAAGTATTCTTGAAAAATACCTAGAACAAGGTGTATCTAAATCTGGT
This sequence comes from uncultured Clostridia bacterium, assembly GCA_947626025.1. Lineage (GTDB taxonomy): Bacteria > Bacillota > Clostridia > TANB77 > CAG-508 > CAKPSH01. Next base: position 37,679 of record CANQQQ010000015.1, on the reverse strand, counting down.
TCAAAAGCTGGAAGTGCTATTGCTATGAATCCTAAAACTGGAGATATTCTAGGTATGGCTACATATCCTTCTTATAATTTAAATGATCCTTTTGTTCTTACTGATGAAGAAATACGTTCTATGTTACCAGATGTTGATCCTTCTAAATTAACTTCTACTGAAAGGGCAAATCTTCTATATGAAAAATGGGCTGATAAAAATGTTTCTTCCGCTTATGAACCTGGTTCTACTTTTAAAACCATAATGACAGCAGTTGCTCTTGAAGAAGGTTATACTAAAGAGGAAATTGCAAATGATTTTAATTGTACTGGTTCTATAGAAGTTGCTGATAGAATAATTAGATGTGCCTCTCACGAAGTTCATGGTTCTCAAACTTTAAAACAAGCTTTAGCAAATTCTTGCAATGTTGCCTTTATTCAGTTAGGTCAAAGAATTGGATTTAACGTATTGTATAAATATTTTAGAGCTTTTGGTTTATTTGAGCGAACTGGAATTGCAATAACTGGAGAGTCTTCAAGTAGATTCTTTGACGAGTCAGAGCAAGGTCCTGTTCAGCTTGCAACAATGTCTTTTGGGCAGAGATTTGAAATTACTCCATTACAATTAGTTACTGCTGTATCTTCTATAGCAAATGGAGGTAAATTGATGCAACCAAGAATTGTAAAACAGATAGTTTCTACAGATTCTGAATCAACAAATACTACAACTATTGATCCTGTTACTGTCCGTACAGTTATATCAGAAGAAACAGCTAAAAAAGTATGTAGTATGATGCAATATGTTGTTACTGATGGTGGTGGAAAAAGAGCAGCTGTTAAAGGCTATACAATTGGTGGAAAAACTGGTACTTCCGAAAATACTACTTTGAATGGAACTAGTCGTGGTGTTGGTTCAGTATCCTTTGTTGCTATTGCCCCTGTAGAAGATTCTGAAATCGTTTTACTTACTGTTCTATATGAGCCTAATACTTCAAGTTCTTTTGGTAGTACTTTGGTTGCACCTATAGTAGGCAATATGTTATCAGAAATATTACCATATATGGGAATTTTATCAGATGATACTGGAACAGGTTCTTCTTCAATGAATTTGGTTTCAGTTCCAAATGTTAAAAATAAGACTTTAACAGAAGCTATAAAAATATTAAAAAATGCTGGATTAAAAGCTAGCTATGCTGATACAGCTAATGCTAATTCTATACTTGTTACAGAGCAAGTACCAGCAGAAGGATCTTCTGTATATACAAATTCTACTGTTGCTTTATATACTAAACAAAACTCTGTAAGAACTTCTGTAACAGTTCCAGATTTGACTGGCTACACTTTAGCTCAAGCTAGAAGTGTATTGTCAAACTTAAATTTAAATTTAAAATATGTCGGTAGTGGTACAGTTTCATATCAAGATATTAAAGATGTATCTGTGGAGGAAGGTACTATAATTACTGTAACGTTAAAATGATTATTGTAGAACAATAGGAAAATATTATTATTTGGGGGTTTTTGAAATGCTAGAGAGCGTTTTTATTAGATATTTATTTACGATTATTATAAGTATGATTCCAGTTATAGAACTTCGAGGAGCTATTCCTGTTGCAGTGTTTACATTTCATTTAACTTATATTGAAGCATTTATTTTAGCTGTAATAGGTAACTGTATTCCAATATTCTTCATTGTAAAATACATAAGACCATTATTTGATTTTTTTGGTAGGTTTAAACCATTTAAAAAAATAATTGATTTTGCTACTGAAAAGGCTAATAAGAAAATAGCTGAAAATCCTAAACTTCAAACAGCAACTTTTTTTGCATTATATATTTTTGTAGCAATTCCTTTACCAGTAACTGGAGCTTGGACTGGTTCATTAATAGCTAACTTTTTAGATTTGCCTCCTAAGAAATCTTTTTTACCTTTGGCTTTAGGTGTTGTTACAGCAGGAATTATTATTTTGGCTTTAACCGCAATAGCAAATGGAGGAATTACATATTTATTCCAACATATTTAGAATATAGAATGAAGGGCTGTTTTTAACAGCCCTTCATCAGAATAATGTATTTGTCTTTTTGCGGACAAGCAGTGCATTTTTCTTTTTGCGGGCGGCCAATTCCCAGTAAATTCTGCTTCGCAGAATTTCCAAGCACTGCTCGTAAAAGAATATAAAACAAAATGTATTTTTTTTTATATTCTTTTCCTCGCTTTGGCCGCCCCTACACATGAAATATTTTAGGGGCACAATGTGCCCCTAGTTTAAAATCTTATATACTCTCTTGGATCAATACTATGTCCTGAACCTGTTGCACTTCTTAGTTCGAAGTGTAAATGATGTCCTGTTGAGTTTCCATGGTTTGGATCTTCTTCTGCTCCTCCTTCTAGTCCTATTACTTGTCCTTTTTCTACTTTGTCTCCTACTTTTACATCTATTCTAGATAAGTGTGCATAGAAACTATATATCGTTTCTCCATTTATTACGTGCTTGATTTCTATACAGTTTCCATATCCGTTTTGTACTCCTGCGTATGTTACTTCACCTTCTGCTATTGATAGGATCTCTGTATGATGCTCTCCTACTATGTCTATTCCTGCATGAAGTTTTTCTTCTCCTGTTACTGGATTTTCTCTTTCTCCATAGTCTGATGATATTCTGTATTCACATGCTAGTGGTAAACCTATATTAGATATTCCAATTTCATCCATTTCAAGATTAATTGCATCTACTTCATCTGGGTTTACCCAAGCTTCAACTTGTTCCTTCTTTCCATAGTTGCCCTTTAAAATGCTTCTATCTGTCATGTCTACAGTTCCGTCTTCATTTAAGTCATATTTTCCTATTTCTTCTTTGTTGTCTTCTGTTATCTTTACTCCTAAGTTTGCATTTAGTTCTACTAAGTCTGCTATTTCTATTTCTCCGTCTTCTACTACATCTCCTGCTAACATATGTATTGTGTCTAATTCAACTCCTGAATTGTTTCTTAGGTCGATATTTGTAATTCTATGGCTTAAGTATCCTGGTTTTGTGAATACTATGTCGTATAATCCAGCTTCTAATAATACTTCGTAATTTCCATTATCATCTGTTTGAACAGTGCTTATTATTTCTCTTGGGTTTACAAGATCATCTTCTTTTCTCGTATCATTTGTTTGATATACTGTTATTGTTACTAAGTGTTTGTACATAAAGTTTTCTGTTGTTATTTGTCCTGTTATTGTTATCTTCTTAATTAATGTTAATGAATATTGTTTAGTAGTTCCATCCTCTGCTGTTACTGTAATTGTTACTACTGTTGTTACAGTTGTATTAACTGTGGCATTTGCTACATTGATTGTAGGAGCAGATTCTTCTATTGATACTTGTGCACTTGGATCTTCTGTAGTTACTTTTAAGGTTGATGTATTTACATTCTTAATAATGTGCTCAAATGTTTCTAAGTCTACATTTTCTCCATTGACAGTTATTTCGCTAATGTTTACATTATTTGATGCTCTTATTAATTTGATATTGTATTTTGCTTGTGTACCATCTTGTGCTGTAACAGTTACTGTTATTATGAATTCGTCCTCAGATAAAGGCGTGTCTACATTAGCTGTAGCTTCTGCCACTTCTGGGTCTTCATCTTGTATCTGTACTGTTGCCTTATCACTTGATGCTTTAACATAAATCTTTGCTTTTGTATCTGTTTTCTTAATTTTTACTTCATAAGGCTCTCCTACTACTACACTGTTTACTTTGACAAGTAGTAATGATGCATCTGATGACTTCTTAACAATATCAATATAGTATTTTTCTACTTCTCCTGTTTCTGCCTTGATAGTTACTTCTACTCGTGTTGTTTCTTGAGATGTATCTAGGTTTTCTAATTCTGCACTACCTATTCCATTTGTCTCACCTATTATAACTGTTGCGTAATCGCTACTTGCTTTTACTAAAACTTTGCTTAAGTTAATTTCTTCATCTATATACGCTGTATAAGTCTTAGTATCTTCATCATAGTTATTACATTCAATGTCATTTACAAATACTTTTTGTATATTTGTGTTATCTGTTATTTTTCTAATTATTAAGGTTTTCTCTGATTTTTCTCCGTTTTGTGCAGTAATAGTTATTTTAACTTCTACTTCTCTTTCTTTTCCTATTATAATTGTTTTTTCAGATTCTTTAATCTCTGCTACATTATTATTTATTTGTACACTTGCATATTCATTTTTTGCAACAGCTTTAACTAGTGCATCTAATTTTGATTCTAGTACTTCTGCAATGTATACTAGTTCTCCTTCTTCGTCTTCTTCATTTTCTTTGACTAATACAGGATCAACTAATTTACCATCTACATAAATCGCTTCTAGAGAATTATCTGTAGATATCTTGATTAGTTTAATATAATATATTTCTACCGTGTCGTTTTCGGCAGTTACAGTTACTGATACTAGTGTTTCTTCTGTGTCTGTTGGAACTGTAACAGTTATTATTTGTTGTCCTGTAGTATCTCCACTTTCTAGAGATGCATATGGACTTTTAGCTTTGATTTCTAGTGTTGCATTTTTGCTGTCTGTAGGTATAAATGCCTGATATGTCTTACTAATTTCATTGTAATCTTCAATTTTGTCTTCTCCTACTTTTACATATTCTAGTTCTGTATTAGCTGATATTCTCTCTATTGTTACTTTATATGTCTTTGTAGATTTATCCTGTGCAGTTACTATAATGTTTACTATCGTTGTCTTTCCATTATCTAATTGTACTGTTTGCTCAGTTTGTACTGGTTCTGGATCGTTAGTACCTATCTGTACTGTTGCATATTCGCTATTTGCAATAGCTTTTAGTACTATTTGTTCAGTATCTTCTGATACATTTATAGTATAGTTTTCGTCTTCGTCTTCATCTACATGAATACCATCTTTTAATAATTCTTTTAAAGTATTGTCTGTTGATATTTTTTGTAGTACTACTTTGTATTGTCTTACACTTCCGTCTTGACCAACTACATCTACATATACCTCAGTTATATCATCTGTTGTATCTACTTCATATGACAATGTATTGTCTGTGCTTGTTTCTGATTCAATTTTTATCCTTGCACTTTCACTAACTGCTTTTAGGTTAAGTGTAGCAGTTTCACTTGTTGCAGGTATGAATGTGCTATATGTATTTGTTTCTGCATTAAATGTATCAGTTATGTCTGTAGTTCCTACTTTTACATATTCTAAGTCTTTGTTATCAGAAATTATATTGATTGTTAAAGTAGTTTCAGTATAGAATTTTTCATCTTCTGCAATTACTTTTATTGATAGTATTATTTGTTTTCCTGTACTTGTATCTACTTCTTGTATTGCTTCTCCTCTTGTTTCTGATGGATTTCCATTTATTTCAATCGTAGTGTTTGGATCTGTAGTTATTATTCTAACTGTTGAAGTCTTGATACTTTCTAATACTTCTGCTGTATATTTTCCTTCTTCATCAGCCTCTATTTCTTCGTTATTTACATATAGTTTTATAATAGTAGCATCTCTTGATAACTTTTTGATAATTAAGTCTCTTGTTTCTATAGTTCCATCTTCTGCCATAACAGTAATTGTAATTTTATTTTCTCTATCTGCTGTATTGACTAGTTCTTCAGCTATGTGTTTGCTTAAGTCTCCTGCATCAACTTTTACACTTGCCTCAGTATCTCTAGTTTCAACATGTACAGTTGCTTCATCTACGTCGTCATCTATGATAATTGTGTATATTTTATTTTCTTCATCATATTCTATAACTTGTTCACCATTTACTGTTATTTTATCTATTTCTGTATCATTTGATACTCTTTCTATTCTTAGAGTATATGCTTGTTTGTCTGTACCATTTTGAGCTGTAATAACTATTGGAACTTCTATTATCTTTTCTTCTGATGATAGCTTATATGTAATTGTTTGTTGTCCTATGCTTCCTTCTGTATTGTTAATTTGTACTAAAGCATATTGATTTGCTGATATAACTGTTATTTCTACTTCTTCTGCTCCTGGTGCTGAAGTTGCATAATAGATATAGTCTTCTATTTCAACTGCAGAAGTTTCATCGACTGTAACACTTTGAATTCCAGTGTCTGAAGATTCTTTTGCAATTATTATTGTATAGTTCTTTGTAGTTCCATCTTCTGCTGTTACTTTTACTTCGATTGTTTCTTGGTCATTTTCCATTGTAATAGTTTTTGTAGTTATATGAGTATATTCTGTATCTTCATCATCTAATTTGAATTTAGCACCACTATGTGTTGTTTCTATGTATAACGGAAATTCTGTTGTAGCTTCTTTTACAAATGCTCTAAATATTCCATTATCTTCTTGAATTACGTTATCTCCAACTTTTACAGTCTTGATTGTAGCATCATCTGATACTTTTTCAACTCTTACAGTATATTGTCTTGTTCCTCCATTTTGAGATTTAACTGTAACTTTTACTTCTTTATATGTAACACCTGATAGATCTAAATCGTAGTTGTCTATTTCATTTGCAAAAGGATTATCTTCTATACTTACTTGTGCATAAGGATTTTCTGTCTTAACTTCCATCTTGTAAGTTTCCTCTTTTATTGGAACTTTAACAATATAGTCATAACTTTCTCCATTTTCTGTTAATGTTCCAACATTTCCATCAACTTGTACATATTCAAGATCTGTGCTTGTTGATTTTTTCATTATTTTTAATGTATATTCAACTTCTTCATCTTCTACTGGAGATGATACAACTATTTTTAATGATTTCTCATTTTCCGGAATTTGGATTATACCAGATAATTCTCCTACATTGCTTCCTAATTCTTCTGTTTCTATATCAACCTGATCTGAAGTTGCTGTTATTACAACATTTGCTTGAGTTTCTGTAGGGTCAATCCATGCTATGTATTCTCCATTTTCTTCGATTGCAAGTTCTCCATCTACAGTGATTTTTTCTAGAGTTAATATGTATTTCTTAATAATTGTTAATGTGTATACTTTTTCTTCATCGTTTTCTGCTTTTACTGTTATTTTTACTGTGTTTACATCATCTGGTATAGAGATTTCTTTAGTTGTTGAATTTACTTCATATTGATTTTCTTCTATTTTTACTTTGGCAACTTCACTTGTAGTGATCGCTGTCAAGTTTAATGTTGTTAAATCATTTGGTACTATCATTTGATATGTTGTTTCGCCTGTTTGAACAATCTTATCATCATCTATTCCTTCTGCTGTAATTGATAGTAATGTGTTATCACTTGAGTTTCTTCTAATAATTAGATAATGTGTTTCCATTGTTCCGTCTTCTGCTGTTACTGTTATTTCAATAGTTCTTTCTTCTTCTGTTATATTTATTGTTTCAGTATTTATATTAAGCTTATCTTCATTCTTATCTATTGAAACTAGTGCATTTTTATCAGCAGTTATAGCTCTTACTACCGCTTCTGTATTGTTTCCAATTTTTGCAATGTATTTACCGTCTTCTATAGTTGTAATTAAATCTTCATTTACGTATAACTCTAATAGTTTTGTATTAGCAGACATTTTTTCAACATTTAGTTTATAAGTTATAGTATTTCCATCTTCTGCTATTACTATAATGTCAAATACTGTTGTTTCGCCTGTTAATTCTTCTACCTTAGTTACTATGTTTGATATTCCGTTTTCTCCTATTCCAACTGTTGCTAATTTATCTGCTGTCATTGCCTCTATTGTTACTTCGGTAGTGCTATTTACTACTTTTACATGATACTCTCCATCTTCTGCTCTATCTATGATTGCTCCATCAACTTTTACATAAGATAAATCTGCATTAGATGACATTGGTACTATCTCTAGTGTGTAGTTTTCTTTTGCATCTTCATCTTGTGCTGTAACATTAATGTTTACTGTTGTAATATCATTATCTGTATCTTTATTTACTGTCTGTGTACTTGTTCCTATTTCTGGGGCATTTTCAGCTATTGATACTTTAGCTTTTATATCTTCTGCAACTGCTCTTACAGAATATTCTGTTAAATTGCTTGGAACTCTTACTCTATATGTATTTGAGTAAGGTACTGCTGTTGCTTTTATGTCCTGTACGTAGATTTCTGTTAATTTAGTATTATCTGATAGACTATGGATAATTAAGTTCCAAGTCTTAAGTGTACCGTCTTCTGCTTTAACATTAATTTTTACTGTTACTTCTTTTTCGCTCATGTCTATTTGTTTTTCTATTTCGTGTAATTGATATAAGATATTATTGATTGCTACTTGTGCTAGTTCATTTTCTGTTATTACATTTACATCTACTGTTTCTATTTTTCTAGTTAGAGTTACTTCATAAGTATTTGGTAGTGTTTCACTTAACGTAGCTTCATTTCCATCTACTGTTACTTGCTGTAAGTCTGTATCACTTGATATTCTTTCTAATACTAATTCATATTGTGCAATTTCCCCATTTTCTGATTTTACAGATATATTTAAAGTATAATTTTCTCCATTAAATTCAATATCTAATGAGTCTTCTTTTAGATTATAAGAATTTGTTTCTATTGCAACTTGTGCTAATTCATAATTTGCTCTTGCTGTTACAGTCATGTTTGTATATTTCTCGTTTATTTTTGCTGTATATTTATTTGTTCCTGTTATTTTAGTTGCTACTACACTCATTTCTTCATTTGATATGACAATTTCTTTTAAAGTATTATCTCTTGAAGGTTTTTTGATAATTAACGTGTATGTAGCAGTCTTTTCTGGATCTTCACTGTCTGTAACTGTTATTGTATATGTATTTTCTAGTTCTGAGGTTGTTACTGTTACAGTTGATCTACCTACTTCTGATGGGTTACCTGCAATTTGTACATGACTTGTTTCCACTGTAGCTATAGCTAAAACTTGAGCTTGTTCTGCATTTGCTGCTATGTAAGTTTCATAAGTGTTTTCATCTATCTTTGGTACTTTTTCTCCATTTACATATACAAATGCAAGTCCTACTGTGTCTGGTTTCTTACTTATAGTTAATGTATATTCTTTTTCTTCTCCGCTTTGTATTGCTTTTATCTTAACAATTGTATCTTCTCCTGTTAATGTAATTCTTCTTGTTGATTCTTGAGTTTCTTCACCCATATTGTTAATATCTACTTTTGTTGTTTCAATTAAGGCTTTTGCATATACATCAACTTCAGTTAAGTCTCTTTCAACCATAATGCTATATTCTAGTGGATTATATTCATTTTGAACTGCTAGTTCATCATTTACTTTTACCATTTCTAGTTCTGTAAGTGCTGATTTTTTATATATTGTTAATACATAGTCAATTTCTTTTCCGCTTTCAGCTGTTACCTTAATTGGAACTGTTCTAATTAAGATACCATTCATATCAAGTATTTTTATTGACTCGTGTTTATCAGCTTTTTCGTTGTCTATTGATACTTGTGCTTCTGAGCTCTTAGTAATTGCTTGTACTTGTGCAGTTTGTATATTTTCTTCTATTACTATTGCGTATTCTGTAGAACTAATTGGTATTGCTTCCTCACTGTTTACAAGTAGATGCTCTAATTCTGCATTATTAGATTGCTTAATTATTGTTAAAGTATAGTCAAAGTCTATATTAAATTCATTTCTAACTGTAATTGATACTGTTGTTTCTTTATCATCTAATGCAATCTTTCTATCTAGTACTATATTTTCTGTCCAGTCTTGATCAGAGTTTATCTTCATTTTGTCTTTATCATATTTTAGTTTTATGTGTAAATCGCCTTCATCATCATCTGTTGGTATAACTACTTCATATTTCTTTGGTCCTGTTATTTTTGCCTCAATATTATTTACTGATAATTCTTCTATTCTTTGGTCATCAAGTGGTTCTACAACTACTTTGATTTCTTTTTGTTCTCCAGTATCATTTTCTGTTACTGTTAAAGTTGTTTCTCCATCTAATTGTCCTTTTATTTGTCCTTTTTCTTCTACTATAGCTATTTCTTCGCTACCTATTTCCCAGTTGAAATCTTCTATTGTTCTTAAATCTTCTTTTAATACATTATATCTTTCAGATTGTATTTCAAATGTTACTGTCTCACCTATACTCATTAATACATTGTCAGGTGTTATTGTAAAGTCACGTTCTCCTACTAATGTGTATGTATTTGAATTTTCTGTTGTTCCGTTTCCTAATGAACCATAAGTATTTAATCCTGCACTATATACTAGACCAGTATCTTCTATGAAATATGTGTTATTTGTTCCGCTTCCAATTGCAATTACTGTTCCTATTCCATCTACTTTTGTTGGAGTAGCTATAGTTCCAGTTTTATTTAATCCTAATTCTCCTGATAAGTTTGTTCCTGTTACATATAGTTCACCATTATTATTTAGTATCATGTAATTTCCTTGTTTTGCTGCTATATCTATTGCATTTCCATTAGTATAGATATTTGTATTTTCAGTTTCTCCTACTTTTATTACATTACCTTGTTTTGTAAGAACTAGTAATTCAGTTCCTCCTGCTACTTTTAATGCATCTGTAACTGTAGTTAATTTTACTGGTGTGTTATTTTCTTGTCCTGCTATAATTCCAAATATATATACTGTTCCATCACTATCTACTAGAGCTGTATATGTTGGTCCTGCAACTACATCTATGATGTTTGCTCCTGGTATAGATATTTGTGTTGGTTTATCTTTTGTATCTTTAGAGCCTATTCCAAGTTGTCCACTTTCATTTGCACCCCAAGTAAACACTTCACCATATTTGGTTAAAGCGACACTGTGTCTTGTTCCTGAAGATATTTTTATTACATCTTCTAATGATGATATAAGTGTGAATGCTTGAGTAGATGTTCTATTTCCTGTTCCTAATTGTCCATATTGGTTATCTCCAACGCTCCATACTTTTCCATCATTTGTAAGTGCTAATGTAAAGCTTCCTCCTGCTGTTATGTCTTTGTAAGATTTTAATTTGTTAATTTCTTTTGGTACTCTAGTTGTTGCAAAGCTTGAGTTTCCAAGTTCTCCGTTTGAGTTATATCCATAAGTCCAGATACTTCCATCAGCTTTTAATACAACTGCGTAGTTTTTACCTCCTCTTACTTTTGGTGCAACTTTGTTTTCTTCTTCAATTACTCTTATAATTGCAACTTCTTCTTCAAATGTTATTTTGTCTATTACTTTTACCCATGTTGTTCCAACTTTCTTACCTGTTACAACTCCATTATCATCAACTGTTGCTACTTCGTCGTTTAATGACATGAATTTGTATGCGCTAGTATTATTACTATCTTCGTATACATTGAAGATTGATCCTACATTTATATCTAATTGCTTTGTAGAGTTTTTGTTTACTGCTATATCAGTTTCTTTTAGATAGAAACTTTCTTTTCCTATTTGAACTGGTATACTGCTACTTGTTGTGTGTTTTGATGTTTGAATTCCGTGATAGTAGTCTCCCATAGCCCAAACAGTTCCGTCATTTTTGATTACCATTGAATAAGTGTTTCCTGCAACTGCTGTATAAATATCTGTTAATTCATTTATTTCTACAAATTCTACTGTGTTTCCAGTAGTTCCGTTTCCGAATTGTCCTAAACTATTTACACCTGATGAGAAGATTTTTCCTTCTCTTGTTACAACGCTTGAATGTGTTTTTCCTGCTGTTATTTCTTTTATACTATTTACTGTTGTTATTAGTTGAGGAGTATTTATTGTGTCTGTTCCTCCTGTTCCTAATTGTCCATATACATTATATCCCCATACATATAATTTTCTATTTGTAGTTAATGCTAGGTTATGATATTCGCCTGCTGAAATGTATGCAATATCTTCTAGATCTTTCACTTTTTCAAATGTGTTTCTTCTGTATGTTGTTCCTGTTAAGCTTCCATAACTATTATTTCCTACTGTCCATACAGATCCATCTGTAGTAATTACTACTGTATGTGATTTTCCTGCTTTAACGTCTAATACATTTTTCATACTTTGAACTTTTGTAGGTAATAATTTTTGGTCATAGTTACCAATGCCTAATTCTCCATTTGAGTTTAAGCCCCATGCAATTAATCTATTATCTTGTGTTATTGCAAATGTTGAATTATATCCGGCAGATATCTTAACAATTTTCTCACCTAAGTCTAGTTTTATTGGTGTTGTAGAATTTGTTACGCTGTCTATACCTAATTGATAATTATTGTTTGCTCCCCATGTCCATACATTTCCGTCACTATCTAGTGCCACAACATGTCTTTCTCCAACTGCTGTTTCTATTATTTTTGTATTTTCTTCAAATTCTACTTGAGTTAGATTGTCTTGAGAAGTTACTGATCCTATACCTAATTCACCATTTGTGTTTTCTCCATATGTCCATACTGTTCCGTCTGCTTTTAATATTACTTGTGTAGAGTTTACTGTATTTACAGATGGTTTAACTTCTGTTCCTTTCTTTATTATACTTACTTGTACAATTGAAGTATTATCTATTCCATCTTGACTTACTGTGATGCTTGTAGTTCCTTCGCTCACTCCTGTAACAAGTCCTGTTTCAGGATCTATTTTTGCTACTTTATTATCGCTAGAGTCAAATGTTATTTCTCCTGCTACTAAATCTTTTATTAAATTGAATGATTTTAGTCCTGCTGTTAAAGTTTGTTCTTCTCCTTTTGCCATTGTTATATGGTTTGTATTTACTACAACTTCTTCTGATCCTACTAGAACTGGATTTATAGAGTTTGCGTTTACATTATTTCCAAGTGTTCCATTTTCTCCGCTTCCCCAGTTATACACTCTACCTTCTGAATTTACATACACTGCATGATCTGTTCCTGCTGATACAATTATTCCATCTTTAGCATCTGTAACTTTCTTAGGTAATATTTGATCTGAAGTTAGTTCTATTCCTAATTTATTATCTTTGTTAGATCCCCAAGTATAAACTTCTCCGTTTTCTAATACTGCTATTGTGAAACTATCTCCTGCTGATATATCTTTTATTTGTGTTAAGTTTTCTAGACCAGTACTATTCTTTATTATTTCTGGTGTTATGCAATTTGTTCTTGTACCATTACCACATTGTCCGTTTGTGTTTGTTCCAATTGCATAAGCTATTCCGGTATTTGATAAGAATACTGTGTGGTTTGTACCACTTGATATCTTAATAATATTCTCTAATCCATCTACCATTTCACCTGTTGATAAGTCTATTACTTTGTTATCTTTTGTAATTCCATAGTTTCCTGAAATTTGAGCAATGTATTTTAATCCTGTTAGTTTTACTGCTACTTTATTATATCCTTCGCCAAATGCATATACATTTCCGTCATAATCTAATAGATATGTTGTATTTCCTTTTGCTGTAACATAGGCAATATCTTTTATAATATCTCCATATTCATCTATGACTTCTACTAATGTATCACTATTTGTTACTGTACCATTTCCTAATTGTCCATTTTCATTTAATCCAGCACATAATACTTTTCCTTCTTCTGTTAAAATGACTGTATGTGCTTCTCCTACTGCTATTTGTCTTGCTCTTGGTGTTAATTCTATTTGCTGTGGTTCATTATAATTGTCGTTATTACTTATTGCTAATTGTCCTGATGAGTTTAATCCCCATCCCCATACTGTTCCATCTGATTTTAATGCTATTGTAAAGTCATTTCCTGTTTCTACATCAATAACAGATTTTGCTTCTTCCATTAATACTTCTACGTAAATATTTGTTATTTCATCTGTTTTTTCATGTTCTACAATAATAGTTGTTAATCCTGTATTTTGTCCTGTTATAATACCATTTTCTACTGATGCTATATTTGAGTCTATAGATTTGAATGTAAATCCTTCACTTGCAATTAATCCTTTTCTTAAATTAAATGTATTTTCTAATGTTACATCTATTTTATGTGTTTCTTTTTCTTTTAGTGTTACAAGATTTTCATTTGATATTATCTTAGTTCCACCTATTATTGTTGGTGTTCCTCTTTCCTCTTTATCTCCTTGTCCTAATTGTCCTGATGAGTTTAGTCCCCATGAGTATACAAATCCATCGTCTGCTACATAAACTGCATAGTTTTGTCCTGCTGATATCCTTTGTACATTTTTACTTTCTACCCTTGTTGCAGTTTTTACATCATCTGCTGTTACTCCTAGTCCTAGACTACCATTAGTATTTCTACCAAAGCTATATATTTCTCCTGTTCTTGTTAGTATGTATGAGTTATATTGTCCTGCTTTTACTGATTCTGCTAAGATATTTTCTGCTTCATCTGCGTACTTAACAAGCGCAGGTATACTGTCAGCTTTTGTATCTCCTGTACCTAATTGTCCATAAGAGTTATTACCCCAAGCGTAAACTTTTCCACTAGCATCTACTGCTAAACTATGGCTATCTCCTGATGCGATTTCTACGATATTTGTTATACTTGGAACTTTTTGTGTTAAGTCTGTCATATCCCATACTGTTCCATATTCTGAAAGTATTAGTTTTCCAGTTGCATCTATTACTTTAGTATAGAAGTTTATCTTTGTTGGAGTTTTACTATATCCTTCGCCCCATACGTATAGATTTCCGTCTTTATCTATTGCCATACTTCTATTACCATAAGCAATTATTTTGACTATATTTTCTAGTCCTGATATTTTCTCTACATTTGGTATGCTTACACTATCATCTGTTCCTAATTGTCCATTTGAATTTGATCCAAATCCATATACATTTCCATTTGTATCTAGTGCAAGTGTATGGTTGTTTCCTACAGCAATTCTAGTGAATTTTACTCCTGATGGGATTGCTGTAACTTCTTGTGGTTCACTATATATTGCATTAGATATTTCACCTAATCCTAATTGTCCTAGACTATTATCTCCAAATGCCCATAATGTACCATCTGTTTTTATTCCTACTGTGTGTTTTAATCCTGCTTGTATATCCATTACAGCTACTTCGTTTTCTTCTAATACATTTACTTCTATTCTTCTTGCTAGACCTCCAGAAGTTATATCTATGTATGTCTTTCCTATACCTTTAGCTGTAATATTTCCTTCCTCATCTGCTATTGCAATTTTTTCATCTTGACTTTCAAATTTTATGTTTTCTGAATTATCATAGTTATATAAATTAAATCCAAATTTATATTTTGCATTAATCTTCTTTGTTTCGTTTATTTCATTAAATGTTAGTTCTAGTACGTCTGTACTAATATAATCTTGACTTATATTTTCTGGCATGTTTATAGTAACTGTTGAAATATTACCTAATTCTCCATCTTGATTGTATCCTACAGCCCATACTTCTCCATTTTCTTTTGCAAATACACTGTAATTTTTACCCATTGTAGCAATAAATACAGTAGATAATTCATTTTGTTCGCTTTCCATTACATATCCTGGAACACTTGCATTTGTATTTGTTCCATTTCCTAATTGTCCATATCCATTGCTTCCCCATGCAAGTACTTTTCCTTCATTTGTTATAGCAAGTCCTCCATAATATCCTGCATTTATTGAAGCTATACCTTCCATTCTATCTTCTATTCCTGCAATTCGTTTTGGTATAGCACTTCCAACATCTGTTAATGCTCCAAGTGTATTATATCCCCATCCCCAAACAGTTTCATCGTCTTTTAGAGCTAAGACTTGTTCTGTTGATGATGCTGATATGTCTATAACTCTAGAAATTCCTGCAAGCTTAACTGGCGTTGTTCTTGCGGTATTTGTTCCATCTCCTAATTGTCCATTTGAGTTATAGCCCCATGCATATACGTCTCCTTCATCAGATATTGCAAAACTTGATTTGTTTCCACCTTCTATTTTTGTAATGTTTGAAAGTGTTGATATTTTAATAGGTAAAGGTTTACTTGCTTTTGTTCCGTCTCCTAATTGTCCTGCATCATTTAATCCCCATGTATAAACATTTCCGTCATTATCTAATGCCATAGACATATTATTAGCTGTTGAAATTTCTTTGATATTAGTTAATAAACCTGTTCCTGTTGGATCTTTAACTTTTACTGGTTCTAATGAACTCTGGTTATTATTATTTTGACCTAGTTGTCCATAAGTATTTGCTCCCCATGCATAGACTTCTCCATCTTTTGTTAATGCAAGGACGTGATTTGCACTTACTGCTATTTTTACTATATTTTCAATTTCTACTTTTGTAGGTGCAACTCTGTTTTCTTTATCTCCTAGTCCTAATTGTCCTAAATCATTTAATCCCCAACTCCATACTGTACCATCACTCTTTAATGCTATTGTTGATGATTCTGTTGTTTCAATTTGTGGGAATGCTATGTCATCTTCTTCTAGTACATAAACGTCTACATATATTGTTTGATTTGTATTTGTTTCTGTAATTCCTATCTTAGTTTTTCCACGTTTTACACCTGTAACAATTCCATCTTCTTCACTAACAGTTGCAATAGACTCATTCTTACTTACATAAGTATATTCTCCATCTGCTTTATCATTGAATAATAAGTTAAATCCTACACCTAATGTTGGCTCTAATTGATATGTTCCACCTATCTTATGTATTGTTATAGATGTCTCTGGTACTCTTATTCTAATATCACTTATGCATACCCATGCTGTCTTTGTAACTGTAGTATTATCTCCTACTTGACCGTAATTACTCTTTCCTGTCGTCCATACTGTTCCATCATCTTTTACTATTACAGAGTGTGTGTCTCCTGCTGATATATCTAGTACATTTGTAAATTCATCATCTGTTGCATTGTATTTTACTAGTACTGGGTTTAGTTTCTTAGTAGTTACTTCATCTCCCATTTGATAACTGCTATCTAATCCCCATGCATAAGCTTTTCCATCAGCAGTTTTTGCAATGACATGGCTTGTTCCTGCTGATACATCTTCAATGTTATGAAGAGTTTTTATTTTTGTAGGTGTATTTCTGTTTCCTGTTGTTCCATCTCCTAATTGTCCATTTCCATTTACACCAAAGCTATATACTTCTCCACCTTCAGTTACTAATATAGTATAGTTTGTTCCTGTATCTATCTCTAAGACTTTTTCTGGCATTGTTTCTAGTTTCTTTGGAATTAGTACATTTGCTTTTAATCCATCTCCTAATTGTCCTGATGTATTTAGTCCCCATGCATACACATTTCCATCTATATCTACTGCAAAACTTGAATGGTTTCCTGCAGATATTTCTTTTATTCCTTGTATTCTGATGGCTTGAACTGGTACACTTCTAGCTGTTGTTGTTCCGTCTCCTAGTCCACCATATCCATTATAACCCCATGTATATACTGTTCCATCTGATTTTAATGCAATAGAGTGATTTGCACCTGCATCTATTCCTATAACATTTGTTAAATCATTTACTTGAACAGGTGTTAATACATTTGTTTTTGTATTATTACCTATTTGCCCATAGTTATTTAAACCTGTAGCCCATACTGTTCCATCTTGTTTTAGTAATAGAACATGATTGTTTCCACAAGCGATATCTACGACATCTTTTATATCTATCTTCGTAGGTTCTAGTCTATTTGTCTTGTCTCCTGTACCTAGCTGACCATATCCATTATAACCCCATGCCCATACTGTTCCGTCTGCTTTTAAAGCTATTGTGAAGTTTACTCCACTTTCTACTTTAGGGTTTGCTATACATCCTTCTCTTACTACTTTTACAATTACTATAGCTGATTGTTGAGTTTCTACATTTGTTACTTGTACACGTGCATTTCCATATTTTAATGCCTTAACTATTCCTTGTTCACTTACCTCTATAATATTTGGATTTAATGATTTATAGTTATATGTTTCAGTTTCTAATGTATTGTATAGAATATTAAATCCTAATTTTACATTAGCTTCTATTTGTTTTGTTGCTCCAATTGCATTTAATACAATTATTGGCTCTTTTATCTCTAAGCTTGTATGGCTTATTCCAACTAATGTTTTTGATGTATTTGTAGTTCTATCACCTAATTGACCATATGCGTTATATCCTGCTGTATATACACTACCTATGCTATTTGCTACTACTGTTGTATGTGTTGTATTGTTAACTAAAATTCCGTTTGCAAATTCTCCTTCTCCATATTCTCCTAAAACTTTAGTAAATACATTGTTTGTAGTAGTTGTATTGTTTGCTGCTGAGCCATATGCATTATATCCTGCTGTCCAGACTGATCCGTCCTTTCTTAGTATTGATGAAATATTTGCTCTTGCATTAATGTCTTTTGCATTTGTGACTGTTTCTCCGTTTGTGTCTTTAACAATTTCTGGTAATAATGTTCTTGTAAGATTTCCATGTGCTAATTGACCATAGTTATTGTATCCAACTGAATATACTGTTCCATCTTCAGCTAGTAAAAGTGTATGTGCATTACCTGCAGAAACTTTTACTATGTCTGACATTTGTGTTCCTGAAGCTTCTTTTAACATCTTTACAGGAACTGTACTATTAGCAGTTGTATTTAATCCTAATTGTCCATTACTATTTAATCCTGTACCCCATACTGTTCCATCTGCGTCTAGTAATATTAAATGATTTGTACCTGCAGACATATCCATTATATTGTTTACTTTTCTTACTCTTACAGGTAGTTTTCTATTTGTTGTACTATTATCTCCTAATTGTCCATATCCATTATAACCCCATGTATATACTGTTCCTGATTTGGTTAAAGCTGACATGTAATAGTTGTCTGCTGAAATTGCAATTATATCTTCTAAATATCCTAGTCCACTTTCTGATTTTACTTGTATAAATGTTGTTGATGCCGTTGTATTATTTTGTCCTAATTGTCCATAATTGTTTTGTCCTGTAACCCATACTGTTCCATCTTTCTTAAGTATTGCTGTAAAGTATGCTCCTGCTGCAATATCTATTACGTCTGATTGTTCTATGTAAGTAGGTTCTGTTCTATTTGTTTTATCTCCAGTTCCTAATTGACCATAGTTATTTAGACCCCATGTCCATACTGTTCCATCGGCTTTTAAAGCTACATAGTGGCTTTCTCCACCTTCTATTTTTGGCCATGTTGTTCCTTCTCTATCTGGTACTATTACTTTAACTGCTGTTGTTACTCCAAGTTTTTTGTCTGTTATCTTAATATATGTTGTTCCTGATCCTTTTGCTGTAATCTTTACTAAAATATCTTCATTATCTCCTTGTGTTCCTGTTTCTGCTATTGCGATTTTATCGTCTAAGCTCTCATATGTTAATTCTCCACCTTGTATTGTGCTTGTTAATAAGTTAAATCCAGGGTTTACATTTACTGATATTTCTTGAGAGTCTCCTACTTTGTCGAATTCTATACATTTTTCACTTACTTCTAGTACAGGATAACTTATGCATCCTACTAGGTTTGTACTTATGTTTGAGTCATTTCCTAATTCTCCATGACTATTTAAACCAACTGTCCATACTGTTCCATCATATTCTACAAATGTTGAATAATATCCTCCTGAGTTTGCAATCATTACATTTTCTAAGACACCATTTCCTACTGAATTCAATACTTGTTGTGGATATCCATATGTAGTTGCATTTTTTACACCTAATTGTCCATTACAGTTATAGCCCCAAGAATATGCATGTCCTTCTGCATCTACTGCTAAAGATGTGTAATATCCTGCATTAATGCTTACTATATGTTGTAACTCTCCTACTGCATTAACTCCTAGTACTTTTTGTGGTAAAGTTTTTGTTGTTGCATTATTAATTCCTAGTTGTTTATATTTATTATTACCCCAAGAGTATACATTTCCATCTGCGTCTAATGCTAATGCATATCCTGTACCCATTGATACTTGTATAATATTATTTAATACTCCAGTTCCTGTTGTGTCTTTTACTTGTCTTATTCTATATGTTGTGCTTGTATTTCCATATCCTAATTCACCACTACAGTTATGTCCAACTCCCCATAGTGTTCCATCTTCTTTAAGTATAGCTGTTCCACATGAACCTACTGAAATGTCTCTTACACCTGTTAAGTTTCCTACTCCATTATAATTTACCATATATACAGGTGTACTTCTATTTGTTGAGGTGTTGTCTCCTAAAGCTCCTCCTGAGTTTAATCCACAACCTACAACTTCTGTTGTATTTAGTAATGCTATCCATTGAGATCTTATTGCAGAAATCTTTTTAACACCAGTTAGATATCCTATACCATTTACTCCTCTTACTTGTACTGGTATTAATGATTGTGTAGTATTTCCTTGTGCTAATTGTCCATAGTCATTATAACCCCATGCCCATAGTGTTCCATCTTTCTTTAATGCCATTGAGAAATGTGTTCCTGCTGCTATATCTACTACATCTTTAAGTGATGTTACTTGTACTGGCACATAACTATTTGTAGTTGTTCCTATACCTAATTGTCCGTGATTATTTAGTCCCCATGTCCATACTGTTCCATCTGATTTTAGCGCTACTGTATGATTTACACCAGATACAACTTTTGGAGTTGCAATACTTCCTTTTTCTAATACAGTTACATTTATTGTTGCTACTTTTCCTGATACTGAGTCTGTTGCTACTATCATTGTTATACCAAGTGATTCTCCTGTAATCTCTCCATCTGCTGTTACACTTGCTATACTGTCATTTAAACTGCTGAATGTTACTTCTCTCGTTAAATCTTCTTCTGCTTTAAATAGGTTAAATGACTCTAATGTGATTTTTACTTGTTCTTTGTCGCCTATATTTAATGTTAGTGTATTTGGTGTGGCAATTACTTTTGATTCAATATATATTGGTAAAGTACTATTTGCTCTTGTAGAATCTCCTATTTGTTTTTGGTCATTTAATCCCCATACTTCTACATAACCAGTATTTTCAACTGCTAATCCGTGGTTAGTACCTGCTCCAATATATAATATATCTTCTATACCCTTTTCTCCTGTCTTGTCTTTTACTTGTACTGGTTTATTATATGTTGTTAACTCGTGGTTTCCAAGTTGACCACTTGTTCCAAGTCCCCATGCATATATAGTTCCTGATTTTGTTAGTGCATATGTTGTACTTCCACCAGATTTGATTGTCGTAATTTCTGTTAGTTTATCTATACCTTCACTATTTACTACACTTACTGGTAATTGACTTGTAGTACTTTGAGCATTTCCTAATTGTCCGCTTGTTCCAAGTCCTACTGCTATAATCGTTCCGTCACTCTTTAATATGTTTGTAGAATAGTTTGTTGCAGAGATTTCTATTGCATCAGAAACATAAGTGTTTGCATTTTCTAACACTTTGACTGGTATTGATTTTTGTACTTTTGTATTATCACTTAGTTGTCCATATGTATTATCGCCCCATGTGTATACACTTCCATCTGTTTTTAATGCTACTGTGTGTCTAATTCCACAGGCAACTTGAATAATACCTGTTAGATTAGCTTTTGCTCTAACTGGCGTATATCTTGAAACTTTAGTTCCATCTCCTAGTTGTCCATAGTCGTTTTCTCCCCAACAATAAACTTCTCCTTGTTTATTTACTGCCACAGAGTAGTTTGTTCCTGCTGCTATATATATAATGTTTTCTAAATATCCTGTTCCATCTTCAGATATAACTCTTACTGGTGTATATCTTGAAATTTGTGTATTATCTCCTAA
The DNA here is from genome assembly GCA_947626025.1 of uncultured Clostridia bacterium. Taxonomy (GTDB): domain Bacteria; phylum Bacillota; class Clostridia; order TANB77; family CAG-508; genus CAKPSH01. Next base: position 16,145 of record CANQQQ010000015.1, on the reverse strand, counting down.
TTGTCCATAGTTATTATAACCCCATGCCCATACTGTTCCGTCTTTCTTTAGAGCTAATACGTGATTTGATCCACTTGCAATCATTTGTACATCTGTTAAAAATCCTTGTGCATTTTCTCCTAATACTTGTACTGGATCTTCTGTTGTAACTGTTGAATTATTACCTAATTGACCATATTTATTATATCCCCATGTCCATACTGTTCCATCGCCTTTTAATGCTACTGAATGGTTATCTCCTCCATCTACCATTGGCTCATATAATATATCTTCTTGGTCTTTTATTACTTTTACATATACTGCTGTTTGTATCTCTTTCTCTGTATCTATTACTCTTACTAATGTATCGCCTACTCCACTTGCTGTAACTCTTCCGTCATTATCTACTTGTGCAATTTCTTGATTTAATGATTGATATTCTAATTTTCCAACTTCTATATCATTAATATATACATTAAATGAATCTTCTGCATGAACTTCTATTTGTCTTGTCTCTCCTGGATGCATTGTGAATACTATTTCTTCAGGTATTAAAGATATTTCTCCAATTTGTACTATATTTTTTCTTTGATATAATGTGTCATCACCTATTGCACCATATGTATTTAGTCCTACTGTCCATACATCTCCATCTTTATCTATGTATCCTGTATTATTTGTTGCCCTTGAATCGTCTGGTAAAATGTCTAGTCCTTCCTTTTCTTTTTCATTGTTTTCGTCTTTTACAGGTACTAAACTTGTTACATTTGTTGTCTCACTATTTCCTATTTGTCCATAGTTATTTTGTCCTGTAATTAATGTATGTTCTATACCGTCTTCATCTATAGTTTTTACTATTGTTCTATATCCTGATGCTCCTATATCTATTACTTTATCTTGTAAATCTGAACTGTCCTCTAATTTTTTCATAGTTGTTGGACATGTAAAGTTTGTTGAATTTCCAGTTCCTAGTGCTCCTGCATAATTGTATCCCCATACTAATGCCTTATTATCTTCTGTTAATACTATTGTTTGATGCAATCCTGCAACCATTTTTACTACATTTTTTAATATACCATTTCTTGTAGTATTTACTACAGGGTTTGCATAATTTCTACCTTGAGCAGATGCTGATGAACCTGTATTTGTTGCATTTTGTCCTAATGTTCCATAATAGTTATATCCTGTAGTCCATACTGTTCCATTTCCAATTTGAATGCTTGAACCACTTGAATTTGCTTGTACTCTTACTGCATTTGATATTCCGTCCATCTTTGTAGGTACTAATTTATTAGCATTATTTAGTGTTCCTAATTCTCCATATGCATTTCTACCAAAGCCATAAACATCGCCGTTTTCTAGTAGTACTATTCCAAATTTATGACCTGCACTTATATCTATAACATTATTTAATATTCCGCTTCCATTTACTCCTAATACTTTAGTTGCATATACACTTCTTGTATTTGTTCCATTTCCTAATTGACCTACATCATTTAGTCCCCATGTATATACTTCACCTGTTTTTGAAAGTGCCATTACATGATCTGTACCTGCTGATATTTTTACAATGTCTGATAAATATTGATTAGAACTTGTTTTTACTCTAACAGGTTTTGTTCTATTTGTTGTAGTTCCATCACCTAGCTGTCCACTTGTATTTAATCCTGTTGTCCAAACACTTCCATCTGATTTTAATACAACTGTAAAGTCTACACCTTGTGATATATCTGGTTTTGTTACTGCTTTTTCTTCATCTTGAATTACATATACAATAGCTTGTGCTTGATATCCATTTGTTTTATCTTTTACTGTTATTGTTACTTCTCCTAGAGCATTTGCTGTAACTTTTCCTTCTTGTGTTACTGTTGCTATATCAGTATTAGATGAGCTCCATTCTAGATCTCCTATTACTATTCCTGAGAAAGCATTTAATCTATTTCTTACTTTTGTAGTTAATTTTATCTCTTGTCCTTGTTTTACATATGATGCTCTATCTTCTATTTCTAAGAAATCAGCTCTTAGTTCTGTTACTACTGTAACATTTGCTGTTCTTTCTGTTAGAAGTCTTGAGGTTGTTCCTGTGGCTCCGTGTCCTAATACTGTTCCATCATCTCTTATAAAGTAATTTGTATTAGCACTACAGCTTCTACTTAAAGCTACAACTTCATCTTCAAATGTTTCTCCATACATTGTTTTTAGAGTCACTGCATAAGCAGAACTCGTTGTACTATTATTTCCTAGTTGTCCATTTGAATTATATCCCCAACCATATATTGTTCCATCTGATGTTTTTGCAAATGATGTTTCATAGGCTGTTCCTATATCTATTACATTATCAAGTATATCTGTTGCATTTATTTTTACCTGCATTGGTGATGCTTTGCAATATTCTCCACTATTACCGCTTTCTGATCTATTTCCATATCCTAATGTTCCATAACGGTTTAGTCCCCATGCCCATACTGTTCCGTCATCTTTTAATGCTAGTGTATGATGATATCCTCCTGATATTTTTATAACATTTGTAATTGATGATTTTGTAGGTAATATAACTCTTCTTCCTGATGTACTTGAACCTGTGTTTCTTGTTCCATTACCAATTTGTCCATGGTAATTATATCCCCATGAATAAACATCTCCTGAGTATGTTAATGCTACAGATGTATAGCCTTGTGTTGTAATATCACAAATATCATGTAAATATCCTTTTCCTGTTGTATCTTTTACTTGTACTGCGACATTTGAGTGAGTAGCTGTATTATTTCCTAATTGTCCATAGTCATTTCCTCCCCATGCCCATACTGTTCCGTCTGATTTTAATGCTATTGCATAATACATTCCACATGTTACTTTTACTACATCTGTTAATTCATTTCCATTTACGTCTTTTACATATACAGGTATATTGCTTGTAGTATTTTGTCCATTTCCTAATTGTCCATAGTTATTATAACCCCATGTTACAACTCTTCCATCGTCTTTTACTGCTGATATAAAATATTGTCCTGCTGATACATCTATTACATTCTCTAGTTTATCTTTTCCATTTGGATCTAGTACTTGTGTTTCTTCTACATGAGCTATAGTATCTCCTACTCCTCTTTCTCCATAAGTATTATCTCCAAATGTCCATACTGTTCCATCTGTTTTTAATAGAACAGCTGCTCCTCCTGTTTCAATTTTTGCTTTAATTTTATCATTTCCATCTCTTGTAACTTCTACTGTTACATAAGTACTTATAAGATTTGTTTTATCTTCAACTATAATTCTTGTTCTTCCTTGTGATATAGCTGTTATTAAACCTTCCTCACTTACAGTTGCTATATTTTCTCCTAGAGATTTATATTCAATTTTTCCTTCAGTTTCTTTTAAATCTTCATATACATTAAATCCTGGGTTATATTTTACATTTATTTTTTCTGTGTTGCCTTCTGCTAATGTGACAATATTCTTTTCTACTTGTAAATTTGGTGTTCCCATTCTTGTATAATTTTCAACATTTAAATATTCACTGTTTCCAACTTGACCATAATTTCCTGTTCCTGATACCCAAACACTACCATCTCTTTTTATAAGAGCTGTATTATCTGTATTTGCATTTGATGATGGTACATTTAAAATATTATCTATATAGTTTTCGCCATCTTGACTATATAATTGTCCTATTGTAGTTAAATCTGTGTTATTATTTTGTGACAATTGATATTTTGAATTCTCTCCTGTAGCATAAACCTTGTCATCATTTGTAACTAAGAATGTTATTCTTTCTGAAGTTCCTATTTTTGATACTTTTCCTATTACTTCTTTTTCTGGTGCTTGCTCATTTTCCTCAACAGTTATTAACTCTGTTGGATCAAGTACTTTCTGTGGAGTTGTATTACTTTCATTAAGTGCAGTTATTCCTATTTGTCCGTCTTTTCCATAACCCCAAGCAAATACTTCTTTATCTTTATTAAGTGCTGTAATATGCCATCCTCCTGCTGAGATTTGTCTAATATTTTTTAATGCTCCTACTGCACCAGTATTCATAGCTTGTCTAGCAACATTTAATCCTTGTCCTGCTGCATTACTTCCTCTAGTTGTTGTATTTATTCCTAGTGCTCCATAATAGTTTTGTCCTACTGTCCATACTGTGCCATCTCCCTTAAGCATTACTGTATAATACTCTCCTGCTCCTATTTGAACTATATCTTGTACTTCTTCCATTTTTACTAAAATTTGTGAAGTTGTATATGTTGCATTTCCTAGTTGTCCATAGCCATTAGATCCTGTCGCATATACGTTTCCGTCTTTTGTTAAAACTGTACTAAATTCGCGTCCTGCTGATATATCTATAATATTATTTACTGCTTCTGTTCCCAAATTATTTAACATCTTAACTGCATATTTTGAATTAACTTTTGAATTTATTCCTAGTTGTCCTGATGTATTTAATCCCCAACCATATACTTTTCCATCTTGTGTTAATGCTATAGTATGACTTAGTCCTGAAGATATTTTTACTACATTTGTTAATGGTGTTCCATCTTCTAATTTTACTTGTGTTAATTCTGCTATGGTTGCATCAGATGTTCCTATTCCACATTGTCCTACATTGTTTGTACCTGTTGCCCATACTGTTCCATCTGCTTTTAATACAACTGTAAAGTCTAAACCTTGTGCCACTTGTGGCATTGTTATTGTATTTTCTGTATCTCTTATTACATATATTGTAGAACTTGCAATGTATCCATATTTTGAGTCTACTGCTGTAATTGTTGTTTGTCCTTCTTTTAGTGCTTCTACAGTTCCATTTGGAGAAACTGTTGCAATTTCTGCATTCGAACTAGACCATGTTACTTCTCCTGTAACTGGCTTCTTTGCATAAATATTAAAGTTTTCTACTACATTTGTAGTTAATGTTTTTGTTCCACCTAATTTAACGTATGCTACTCTGTCTGTTATTTCCATGTAAGATGTTTTCATTTCTTTTGCTGAGTTTAAAGCTGCCGTCATTTTTCCAAATAATTGGTAAGATGTATTTTTACCTACACCAAATATACTTCCGTCTTCTCTTGTAAAGTATGCAACTGCGCAATCTGTTGAACTATCTGCTCTTGAAATTGAATTACTTATTGCTACAAATTTACCTTCTAGTTCATCACCATATTTTGCCTTTACTTCTACATAATATTCTCGATTAGTTGCTGTGTTATCTCCTACTGCCCCTGTATCATTTAATCCTGCTGCATATATTTTATTTTTGCTATCTAATATATAATGTGTTCCTCCTGATGTTCCTATATCTATAACATCTATTTCATCTGTTACTATCGTGTCTGCATTGATTTTAGGCTGTATTGGTGTTGTTTCTTGTGATGTTCCACCATTTGCAAGTTGTTTATAAGCATTCCATCCCCAGTTCCAAAGTGTTCCATCTTCTTTTAATGCCATTGCTGAATATGCTGAAGATATTAGTTTTGCTACATTTTCTATACTTGCTTTCTTTGGTAATGGAACTGCATTTGAACCATTTGTCGTACCATTACCTAATTGTCCTTCGTTATTATAACCCCAAGCCCAAACTGAGCCATCTTCTGTTAATGCATAACTTGTACGCATTCCTACTGCAATGTCAATTATTCCTTTTAGAATTCCATTTCCTGTTGAATCTTTTACTTTCGTTGGTGTTGCTGTTGTATTTGAATTATTAATTCCAAGTTGTCCATATGCATTCCATCCCCAACTGTAAACTTCTCCATCTGCAGTTAATGCTAAATTGAAATCATTTCCTTTTACAATTTTTACTATATTAGAAAGATTATTTCCTGCACTATCCTTTACATATACTGGTACTGTAGAATCTGAATTTAAGCCATTTCCTAAGTTGTAAGATCCACCTTGTCCCCATTCTACAACTGTTCCATTTTCAAGTACTGCTGCTGCACTGTCATGACCAACTGCTATGTCTACTACTCCTGTTAAGTATGATTTTCCATCAGGAGATACTACTTGAACTGGTTCTGTTTGGTTGTTTGTGTTTCCGGTTCCAAGTTTTCCGTTTCCTCCATTACCCCATGTCCATACTGTTCCATCTTCTTTTAATGCTACTGAAAATGTTAGTCCTGATGCTACTTTCGCAATTGTTTTTCCCATACTGTCTGCTACTGTTACTTGTACATATGTTACTAAATCATTTACTTTATCTGTTATTCTTACTTTCGTAGTACCTATTCTTTTGGCTTTTATTAAGCCTGTATTTGAAACTTCTATAATATCATCATTTAAAGCCTCATATAATAGGTCTGTGCTTATTTCTTGTTTTTCATTATATACATTGAATCCTTGTACCATTTCAATATCTATTTGACTTGTTCCGTTGACTTGCATTTTTATATTTCTATTTCCAGCTTTTATAGAATAGTTTCCTAAAATTACTGGTAGATATGTATTTGTAAATTCTCCGTTTCCTAGTTGTCCATTTAATCCTGTACCTACTGTTAATACTCTACCATCTTCTAATATAAAAGCACCATTTAGAGTATTACTACTTCCTTTTGTTACAAAGTCTATAGATTCTAATTGACCTTCTCCATCTTCATTTAAAGCTTTTTTCATTGTTTGTACTGGAGTAATTATATTGCCTAATGCTAATTGTCCTTGTGCATTTATACCTGTTACATATACTGTTCCGTCTTTTGCTACTGCATATATACTGTTAATTCCTGCACCTATTGCTTTAATATCTTTTATTTCTTTTAATGTTTGTTCATCTTCTTGAAGTTCTTTTAATGCTACAGGTATTTTGGTGTCAGCATTAGGTGTTAAATGGTTTTGTGCAAGTTGTCCTGAAGAATTTAGTCCCCATCCTAAAATGCTTCCATCTTTTGTTAATGCTATTCCTGTATATCCTGCTGTGGTAATTTGAGCTATGTTTTCTAATCTTCCGGTTAAGTCTTTATCTATTACATATCTTGGCACTTGATATGTGGTTAAATTGTTATCTCCCATTTGAGCATTTGTACCTAAACCAACGGCTAATACTTTTCCTTCTCCTGTAAGCATTAGGCTTCCACTATAATATCCAGAAACACTTATAACATTATATGTTTCTTCCATTTTTACTGGTAATTTTTGAATTGTTGTATTTCCATTAAGTCCTAATTGATAACTGCCGTTTAATCCCCATGACCAAACATTTCCGTCTTTATCTACTGATATTGCATGTGCTTGTCCTGCAGAAATGTCTACGATGTTGCTTAAGAATCCATTTCCTGTTGAGTCTTTTACTTTTACTGCATAAGAATGATTTGCTGTATCTCCTTGTCCTAATTGTCCACTAGTTCCTAGACCCCATGCATACACTTCTCCTTTTTTTGAAAGTGCTAGCATGAAGTTTTCTCCTGCTGCTATTTTTATTATTCCTTCTAAGTATTGAGTTTCACTTATTTTTACCTGTGTAGGATCTCCTGTATAAGCTGTTGTTCCATCTCCTAGTTTTCCGTTTGTGTTTAATCCTGTTGTCCATACTGTTCCATCTGCTTTAAGTATTGCAGTATTACTTACGCCTTGAACTACCATAGGTTGTGCTATATACTCAGCTCCTGCTCTTGTTACATTTATTATTGCTTGTGCTATATAACCATATTTATCTTCTTTTACTGTAATTGTTGCTGTTCCTACTTTATGTGCTGTTATTTCTCCATCTTGACTTACTGAAACTATATCTTCATCTGAACTTTCCCATTTTAAGTTTCCATAGTCTGGTGCTTCTGAGAATAAGTTAAAGTTTTCTTTCATTTTTACAGTTAATTCTTTAGTTGAATTTGCATTTATTGTAATGTTTCTTCCTTCAATTTCTAAATAACTTGTGTTGATTTCTTTTAAATAATTTGTATTCTTATCTGTAATACTTCCTGTTAATTGTGCACTATTATTATAACCTGCTCCAAGGACAGTTCCGTCTTCCATTGTTAAGTATACTACTGCTCCACCAATATTGTTAGTAACTACTTTTCCTGCAGTAGATATATCTACAACTTTCTTTGTTATTTCTTCGCCATAAGCACCTAACATTAATGTTGGATACGTAGCTGTTACTGTACTTCCATTTCCTAGTTGTCCATAAGTATTTAGTCCTAATGCATATACTTGTTGTTTGTCGTTTAGAATATATGTACAGTATGATGATGTTCCTATATCTATTGCATCAGATATAAGTTTTTCTTCATCATAGTGTAACTGCAATGGAACATTTTGAAGTGCTGTACCTCCATTTGCCATTTGATATGTTCCATTATAACCCCAAGCCCAAACTTCTCCATTTTCTTTTAATGCTGTTAGAGTATATGCAGATCCTTCTATCTTAGCAACATCACTTATACCTGTTACTTTTTTTGGAATATTACAGTCTTTAGTATCTCCTACACCTAATTGACCATAATTATTTCTACCCCAAGCCCAAACTTGTCCATCTGAAGTTAAAGCGTAACTTGAATAATATGTAGTTGTAATATCTACAATATCTTTTAATGTTCCAATTCCTGTTTCGTCTTTTACTTTTATAGCTACTTTAGAATATGAACTACTTCCACTTGTTGATGTTACTCCATTTCCTAATTGACCATAGTAAGCTTCACCCCAAGCATAGACTTCTCCATCTTTTGTTAATGCTAATGAATTATCTCCTGATGAAACTATTTTTACAATATCTTTTATTCTTTCTCCACTAGCATCTACTACATAATCTGGAATTGTATTATTTCCTGTTGCGTTATTTCCACATTCTCCTGTGTCATTACCTCCCCATCCTACTACATTTCCATTTTGTAGTAATGCTACTGTATGATTATATCCTGGTGCTATTTGTTTAACACCTACTAAATATTCATCTTCACTACCAACAGGTGCTACTACTTGGACTGGTTGTTTTATTACTTTTGATACTGTTCCTGTTCCATCTCCACTTGGTCCACCATCATTTGTACCCCAGATCCAGACAGTTCCATCTGCTTTTAGTGCTGTTGTATAAAGTCCTCCTGATAAAACTTGAGGTACTGCACCTGAATATTTTTGTAATACTTGTATATATATGTATTCTTCTATATTATGTGTTGTGTCTTTTATTTTTACTTTTGTTGTTCCTACTCTTTTTGTTGTGATTAATCCTGAATTTTCCACAGTGACTACATCTGGATTTAAGCTTTCATATGTTAAATCTCCAACTTCTGCATTAATTGCATATGCGTTAAATCCTGCATTAAACTTAACCTCTGATTGTTTTTTCTCTCCTAATTGGATATATATTTTATCTTCTGTAGCTTTTAATTCGTCTTTTCCTACTTTTACTACATTATAATGATTTAAGTATTCTCCATTTCCTAATTGTCCATTTGATCCTGTTCCTGCTGTCCAAACAGTTCCATCCTTTAAGATAAATGCACTATTTATTGTGTTGCTAACTCCTTTAGATGATATTACTACATCTTTTAATGGATTTACTCCTCCCTCATCTAATACCTCTTTCATTATATTAACATTAGCATTAGTTCCCTGAGCTAATTGTCCTGATGTATTTAGTCCTGAACTATATGCTTTTCCATCTTCTGTTATCGCAAATGTAGTTGCATTTCCTGCTGATATACTTACAATATTTTCTAGATCTTCTGCTACTTCCTCTTCATTTAAGATTTTAAGTGCTTCTGGTATAGTAGTTATAGTTGTAGATGCATTTTGTGCTAATTGACCAGATGTTCCTAGCCCTATTGCATATGCCTTTCCATTTTCTTTTAGTAATATTGTATGATTTCCACCTGTTGCTATATCATAAATATTTTTATAGATTTCCTTTTGTGTTGTGCTTCCCATTTCTAATGGGGTATTTGCTGTTGTTGTACTTTGGGATGCTAACCATCCATTTGTGTTTAATCCTGTACCAAGAGCTACTCCATCTCCTCTTAATAGTACTGTAAATTCTGTTCCTGCACTTATTTTTACTATATTGTATGCGTCTTTAATTTTTACAGGAAGATATTGATTTGAAGTTGCGTTATTTCCTAATTTATAATTTGCTCCTGCTCCCCATGCATACACATTTCCATCTCTATCAAGAGCAATACTATGTGTTGCTCCTGCGACTACGTCTATAATATTAGTTAAATTATTCTCTCCTGTGCTATCTAATACTTTTTGTGCATATTTTGCAGGTGAGGTATTTGTGTTATTTCCTAATTGTCCTGATGTATTTAGTCCCCACGCATATACTTCTCCTTCTCTTGTTAGAGCAAGTACATGTGATGTTCCTGCTGAAATTCTTACTATATCTTTTAAATATTCATTTTCTCCAGTCTGTACTTGTTTTAAATCTGCTCTAAATGTAGTTGTTCCATCTCCTAATTGCCCTGATGCATTTAATCCTGATGCCCATACTGTTCCATCTGCTTTTAATATTACTGTGAAACTTGTTCCCTGTACTACCATTGGTGCTGTAATTGCACTTTCATTATTATCTGTTACATATATTGTAGCTTGTGCTCTATATCCATAAGTTTCTTCTTCTACTATAATTGTTGCAGATCCTAAACCTTTTGCTGTTATAGTACCATCTTGTGTTACTGTCGCCACTGTCTCATTTGTGCTCTTCCAATTTAATTTTCCATTTTCAGGTGCTTTACCAAATGCATTTAAATTTTCTACTACTCTTGTTTCTAACTTTTTAGTTGCATCTAATTTAATATATACATTTTTCTCTGTTATTTCTAAATAACTTGGTAATACATCTTCTGCATATGCTTTTGTTGTATATGGTGCTCCATCTAATAGCTGTCCACTATTTGCTCTACCATTTCCTAAAATGCTTCCATCTTTTTTTATCATATAATTTGTATAGCCATTTGCAGAGTTGTCCATTAATTTTATTATATCTTTTTCCAATGGTGAAGTATATCTTCTAATTATTGGAGTTGGTGTTGCTCTGTTTGAAGTAGTATTGTCTCCTACTTGATATGTTCCATTTAATCCCCATGCATATACTGTTCCATCAGAATTTATGGCATAGCTTGTCTCAAAGTTTGCTCCAATATCTTTTACATTTTCTAAGTTTATTACTTGTGTTTGCGTTGTTTTTGCATAATGAGTGTTAGTTGTAGTTGCACTACTTGAACCATATCCTAGTTGTCCATATCTATTTAGTCCCCATGCCCATACTGTTCCATCGTTTTTTAATACTAAAGTATGGTAATGACCTGTTACTATTTTCTTTACATCAGAAACGCCTGTTGCTTGTACTGGTAACTTTCTAGTTGTTTTCGAACCATCTCCCATTTGAGCACTTGTTCCAAGTCCCCAAGACCATACTGTTCCATCTTTTTTAAGAGCTGCTACATAAGCTCCACCTACGCTTACTTCTTTGACTTCTGTTAAATAATTTCCTTGTGCATCTGCTAAAACTTGTATTGCAAAGCTTGAATTTGTTGTTGTATTGTCTCCTAATTGTGAATAGTCATTTCTTCCCCATGTCCATACTGTTCCATCTGCTTTTACTACTGCTGAATGATCTCTTGCTGCTCCTATATCTACAACTCCTGTTAGTATGTTTCCATTATAATCTATTACATTGATAGGATTTGGAGACATATCATTGGTATTTCCTAATTGTCCATAGTTATTATATCCCCATGATACTACTCTACCATTTTTTAATAATGCTATTGTGAAATATTGTCCTGCTGCTATATCTACTACTTCTTCTAGGTATCCTTCTCCATTTATTCCTAATACTCGTTCTGGTTTTTCAGTCTCTTTTCCTCCAATTGTTCCATTTCCTAATTGTCCATAAGTATTATCTCCCCATGCCCATACTGTTCCATCTTCTTTTAATAGTACAGTATGTGCATCTCCTGCTACAATCTTAGAGATATTTTCAGTTTTTATACTACCTACTACTACTTGTGCTGTTGTTTCTAATTGTGTTGATTTATGTTTTATTTTTACGCCTGCAGTTCCTTCTGATATTCCTTTTATTATTCCACCTTCTAATATTTGTACTATATCTTCATCTAAACTTGTGTATTCGAAATCATCGGAACTTGTTTCAATTTTACTATCAATATTTAAATTAAATCCTTGCTTTACTTCTATCTTTAGTTCTGCTGTTCCATTTACTTCTATTTCATATTGGTCACCAGCATATATGTTTGCACTATTTATTTTTGTAATCTTATTACTACTTGCTAAAGTACCATTTCCATGTTGTCCTGAAGTTCCAAGCCCAGTGATTCCTACTGTACCATCTTCCATTGCAAATCCAAATGTTGTACCTACTGATTTACTTATTGTTGCTACTCCTGTAAGAGGGTCTCCATTTTCATTTTTTGCTACTATAAACGTTTTTTGAGTTGTTGTATTATCAAATGATAATTGACCTGTTGTATTTAAACCAACAGCATAAATATTTCCACCTTTTGTCATTACATACGTTGCCCCTGGTCCTGTCGCAATATCATAGATATCTGCCATTTCGCCCTGATTTGATACTCCTGGTAAATTTATAGGGTGCGAATAGTTCGTAGTTGTGTTAGTTCCTAATTGGTATGTACTATTATATCCCCATACCCATGCTGTTTTGTCTTCTTTTAATGCGACTGTATGATGATCTCCTGATGCAATTCTCATTACACCAGTAAGTATTCCGTCTTGACTGTTATTTATTGCAGGCACAATCTCTGTTCTAGGTGTTACTGTTCCGTTATCTGCAAGCTGACCAACATTATTTTGACCTGCTCCCCAGACAGTTCCATCACCTTTCAATATAATAATATTATTAAGTCCAGATTGAACTTGAATTCCATTACATGATCCATGTACTAAAACAGGCAATTTTTGATCTGTTGTAGTGTTTACACCTAGACCATTATTGCTTGTTGCATCACCCCAAGCATATACTTTTCCATCTTTTGCAAGTGCAGATGAACTATCTTCTCCTGCATCTATATCAATTATATCTTTTAAATAATCTTCGCCTGTTGGATCTTTTACTTGAACTGCATATTTAGAAAGAGTCGTTGAGTTAATACCAAGCTGTCCATCACCATTTAATCCCCATGCCCATACTGTTCCATCTTTCTTAAGTGCAATTGCATGTTGGGTACCAACTGCTATTTTTCTAATATCTGTTAAATATTCATTAGTATTTACTCTTACTTGTGCTGGTGTATTTAATATAACACTAGATCCATTTCCTACCTCACCATTTGTTACTCCACCAGATGTCCAGACTGTTCCATCTTCTTTTAGGTAAGCAGTAAATGTTGTTCCTGATACTACCATTGGAATAGCTGTGGCACCTTTAGATACTACATTTATAATTGCTTCTGCTGTGTATCCAGTTGTTTCATCTTCTACAATTATTGTTACTATTCCTCTTTTGTTTGCAGTTACTTTTCCAGAAGTATCTACTTCTGCTATATCTTCATTAGATGATCTAAATTTTAATTTTCCTATTTCTAATTTATTATTATCAACATTAAATCCATTATAATATTCTACTTCTAAGTCTAAAGTTTTTCCAGTTTCTAAATATTCTTGATTATTTTTTATCTTCAAATATGATTCATCAAATTTTACAGCAAAAAATGTTTCATCTGTACGATTAGACATTAGTTGATATGAAGTTGAAACTCCATTTCCATAAACATACCCATCTTCATTGATCATATAATTTGTATTTGTATTTTGACCATCTGCTAATTGTCTTATTCCCTTAATAGTTGTTATTGCATCTGTTTTTACAGGTGTTGCTATTAATTTATTAGCTACTGTGTAGTCTCCTATTTGTCCTGATGTATTTAGTCCCCATCCATATACTTCTCCACTGTTTGTTATTGCATAACTTGTATCAAGTATTGCTGAAACTCTTGCTATATCTGTAAGTTCCGTACCTGCTGCTTTTAGTACTTTTACTGGATATTGTCTTTTATATGCTGAATTTGATGAACTAGTATTTGATGTATTTATTCCTAAGTTTCCATAACGGTTTATTCCCCATGCCCATACTTGTCCATTCTCATCTACTGCAAGAGTATGATATCCTCCAGCGTCTACCTGAGTTATTTTTACCTCATCTAGATTAGTTGGTTTTGTTGGAAGATTTACACTTAATGATGCATTATTTCCTATCTGTCCTGAAGTTCCAAGTCCCCATACATATACTTCTCCATTATTTGTTAATGCTACTGAAAAATCAATTCCTGCAGTTACTTGTTTTATATCATTTAAATCTACTAATTCTGTTGTTGTTACTTCTGTTTGTGATCCATCTTCTCCTTCTACATTTTCTGTGACTGTAATTTGTTTTTGAACTTTTACTGCATATATTCTTCTTCCATTTACATTGCTCGCAGTAGTATGTGAAACATTTATTCCTAATTGACCATAATTATTTAGTCCCCATGCCCATACTGTTCCATCATTTGCTATTGCTAATGCATGGTTTGCTCCTCCTGCTATTGATACTATTCCCTCTAGATCTCTATATTCTTTTACATTGTTTCCTTCTTCATCCTGAACTTCTACTTCTTTTTTTACATATGCTGGTATTCCCGTATTTACAAGTGCATTGTTTCCTATTTGTCCATTGTTATTTAATCCCCAACCTACAACTTTTCCATCGTTAGTTAAGGCATATGCTGTACTGGTTCCTACTGAAATTTGTTTTATATTTTCTAGTAATCCATCTCCTTGTCCGTCTCCATCTATATCTACACCTATTACCCTTGCTGGCTCATAAGTGTTTACATTTTCCATATTACCATTTCCTAATTGCCCATAGTTATTATTGCCCCATGTCCATACTGTTCCATCTTTTTTAAGGGCAACTCCAAATGTGTTTCCAGAAGCTATTTGAACACTATTTTCTGTAATTGCAGGATTTTCAGCAATATTATTTAAAGCACGATTATTAATCGTCCCCAACTTTTCATTTTCTGTTTGATATTCACTTTCTAGTTCTTTTTGTGGGTTTTGTACTTTTTCTAATGTTACTGATGAATTAGTTATGCTTGTAAGTACTAATACCATTGTTATTATAGCAACTCCGTACACTGCTCCCTGTCAATAAGACCTTCCTTTGATTTTTAAAAATGTTCTTAAGCTTCTCCTTGATTTTCATATGTTCTTCTCCTTGCTTCATCCTTCTTAAAGGCAATTACTACTTAGGAATTCTCGTATTGCGAATTTTCCATACGCTTCCCTACAAATATATTAAAATATTTATTTTTTTATTTCAATATAAGAAATTTCTACAATTTTCTAACATCTTCTATGGCTTTGCGGAAGGTTTATTTGCCTATTCCGTATTTTTATGTTAAATTTTCTTATCTTTTTTGTTACATATATATTAAAAAATTCAGAATTTCCTTACGGAAATTCTGAATTTTCACATTATATTTTAGGTATTTATTCGATTTTTTTCTATGCAACTTTTTCTGTATAATTAATTACTGTAATTTCTGTAATTGTATTCCTTACTGAATTCACTAATTTTTCTAATTGTTTTGCTACTTCATTACTATAAGAAACTTCTCCACATTGTCTACATACTTGAGATGGTACGTTTTTTATAATAATAATACAATTATCTAATTCTGCCATAAAAGTAGTATTTTTATTTTCTAAATCTCCTTTACACATAAAACATTTCATATTATATCGTCTCCTTCCTTGTTTTCTTATCGTCTTTCCATTTTATGTTATCTGGATAATATGCTGTGATAATCCATAGTTCTTCTCCATCTGATCCACATACTATATGTAAAATTTCATCTTTTAAATTAATTCCATAAACTAAACAACTTGGAAATGGATAATCATTTTCATACTCTTCAATTATTTCTCCATTTAAAAGTGCATTTTTTATATCTTCCTGTGTTATGTTCCTTTGAAACAATCTAACTATAACATGATTAGTCCATCTAATTTTTTCATGTTTTACCATTCGTCTTATCATATCTATATTTATTCTTTCCATAAGCACCTCTTTTATTCTTAGAATATTATATCATAAATATTAATTAATTACTATATTTATTACAAAAGTATTTAAAGAGAATATGTAGGTTAGTCAATCATATGTCACACTTTTTTGAAAAATATATACTTTGAATGCCTTATATTGTTACAAGTGATTC
>CANQQQ010000014.1 GCA_947626025.1 uncultured Clostridia bacterium | reverse complement strand
AATACTTACAACATAAATTTTTAATTAAGACATTTTCCTAAATGATTTATTAAGACATTATCACAAATGAATTATATTATTCTTTGCTTTGCAAAAAGCATGTTTGACTAATTATGTAAAATAATGTATAATATACTTATAAAAAAATTTGAAGGAGGAAGCATTATGCGGAAAGAATTAAACTTACAAAGAGCAAGTTCTATGGAGGACGGAATAATGTTTTATTCGAATCTTCATAAGAATTATGTCGCAGTAGCGACTGTTAATGACAATGGGATAATTACAGCGGAGTGGACAACAAGACATGAGTATAGCAAGCACTCTTCCGCCAACTGATAAGGAATTATTAGTTGCAATCGAAGCGATGAATGTGTTTGTACAAAATGAAAAAAAGGAAAAGACAAAATAATAATGCTTTTTCCAAAAAGTTTTAGTTAAATTTTTTTAATCCCTGATAATTGTGATAATTATTGGGGATTATAATATTAAGTTTTTCCTAACATGAAGATTAAAATTTATTGATGATTTATACAGTATAAAATTATAAATTAATTCTTACACATCATGTAACACTGTTACTGTCAATATATAAATGTGCATTTTAGGTAAGATATTTTTTACAAAATTTATAAATGATTTTAAAAAAATTATTGTAATTAATCAAAAATATGATATACTTTAGTAAATTGATTGATATTTGTATCAATTAGTATTAGAGCAAAAAATATAAGGAGAGATTAATATGGAATATAGATATAAACCTGAAGGCGTTTGTTCAAGAGAAATGATTATAGAACTTGAAGGGGATATAATAAAATCTGTAAAAATAGTAGGAGGATGTCCAGGAAATACAGTTGGACTAACATATATGGTTCAAGGAAGAAAAATAGATGAGGTAATACAAAAATTAAAAGGAATTCCTTGTGGAATGAAGACAACATCTTGTCCAGATCAACTAGCAAGAGCATTAGAAGAAATTAAGAAGAATTTATAATATAAAAATAGCAAGTGAAATAGTTTATTCCATTTGCTAATTTTTTTATTTAAATTTTATAATAATCTTGTAATATCTTTAATAAAATGATAATATTTAATAGTATAATTTTATAAATTTATCCATGAAGGAGTATTATGTCAAATATAGTTACTTTATTAAAAGAAAGAATAGATTCAAAGGATATATTAGAAAATGAACCTATGTCTAAGCATACTACTTTTAAGGTTGGAGGTAATGCAGATTTATTAGTTAAGGTTCATAATATTGAACAAATAATATTTGTATTAGAAATTGCAAAAGAAAATAATATACCTATATTCATTTTAGGTAATGGTAGTAATTTACTAGTAAAGGATAAAGGAATAAGAGGCATTACTTTAAAGATAGAATTAAAGGGCTTTAATATAGAAAGACAAGATAATATAGTATATGTTACTGTGGGAGCAGGAAATAAGATGGCGGAAGTTGCTACAAAATTACTAGAAGAAGAAATTAGTGGTTTTGAATTTGCAGCAGGAATTCCAGGAACAGTTGGTGGATTTATTAGAATGAATGCAGGTGCTTATGGAAAAGAAGCTAAAGATATTGTAACAGAAACAACAGTAATAGATTATGATGGAAATATAAAGAAGATAGTAGGTTCAGAGCATAAATTTGAATATAGAAAAAGTGCCTTTGAAAATATGAAAGTTATTATATTAGAGACAAAACTAAAGTTGTTTTATGGTAAAAAAGCAGATATACAAGGTTTAATGCAGGAGTATAAAAAATCAAGGTTTGAAAAACAACCAATAGAATTTCCAAGTGCGGGTAGTACTTTTAAAAGAGGAAAAGATTTTATAACGGCTAAATTAATAGACGAATGTGGATTAAAAGGTTATTGTATTGGTGGTGCAAAAGTGTCAACTAAGCATGCAGGATTTATAATAAATACAGGTAATGCATCTGCAAAAGATATTTTAGAATTAATAGATCATATTATAAAAACAGTTTATGAAAAAACAAGTAAAAAAATAGAACTTGAAATTGAAGTCGTAGGAGAAGATTAATAAATTACAGTAGAAAGGATGATATAAGTGAAAGGTTTTTTGAAATGGTTTAAATCTGGTACAAAAATGAAGAGATGGATTTTTCTAATATTATTGGGGATTGCTCTAAGCTGTTATGGAGTTTCAGAAATAATAGCTATGGAAAGTTTATCAATTTTGGAAGTTGTAAAAGTAATAATACTATTTATAATTGGATTTATATTTATTGTCGTAGGTCTAGTATATAGCCAAAAACGAGTATTAGAATTATTAATAGAAGATACAGATGAGAGAATAAGAAAAAAGGATAGAGATGTTAATGTAAAATCATTGATTTTTAATAAGAAAATATATAATCAAGGACCAAAAGTTGTTGCAATAGGAGGAGGATCTGGTTTAAATATTGTTTTAAGAGGATTAAAAAAATATACAGATAATATAACTGCAATTATTGAGACTTCAGAATATAGTAAACAGTACATATTAGAGGGGATAGTTGCTTTAGCTAAAAATGAGGAAGAAATGGAAACAATTCTAAATTCAAAAATAGCAAAAAATAGATTACCATTTGGTGAGTCATTTTTGCAGTCTATGCAAGCAGCTTTTGTTGACTTATCATCATCAATGGAAAATCTTGGTAAAGTATTAAATATGACAGGAAGAATAATACCAGTTACATTAGATCAAATGAATATATGTGCAGAACTAGAAGACGGAACGATAGTAGAAAGTAAAGAAAAAATACCAGAAGTTGTAACAGATAAGATTACGAAAATAAATAGAGTATATGTTTCTCCAACAAATTGTAGAACTGCTCCAAAAGTACTAGAAGCTATAAAGGATGCAGATGCAATTATAATAGGACCTGGAAGTTTATATACAAATGTAATTCCAAATTTATTAATTAAGAATGTATCAAAAGCTATTAGTGAAAGTAAGGCGAAGAAAATATATATAAGCAATATTATGACAGAACCAGGACAGACAGATGACTTTTCATTATATGATCATATAGAAGCTATTCTTGAACATGCAAGAAATCCTATAATAGATTATTGTATATATGATACTGGAGAGGTTGTGCCAGAGTATATAAGAAAATATAATGAACAAGGTTCTTTTATCGTAGAACAAGATATAAAGAAAATTAAAGAATTAGGAATAAAAGTTATTCAAAGAAATTTCTCTGTTGTTGAAGATCATACTATTAGACATGATCCTGACTTAGTTGCTGATTCAATTATAGAATTGATTTGTGATGATATGGTATTTAGAGATATGCATAATGGACCACAATATGTTAGCATGAATACAAAATTGAAAAAAAGCAATAGAAAGAGAAAAATTAGGCAAAAAGAGAGCAATGTAAGAAAACCTAGAGCAAAAAATAGAGGAAGAAGAATATTAACTACGAAAAAGAAAAGTAAATTTGCTAGCAAGTATAATGAAAGAATTAAATCTATACAAGAAAGTGAAGAACTAAGACAAAAGAGACTAAAAAGTTTACACAAATGAAATAATGGAAAATAACCTATGAAAGGATGAAATAAACAAAGTGAAGAAAAAAGAAGAAAAATTTTTATTAGAAACGGGAATTTTAAAGGAATGGTTAATAACCAATGGTATAGGGGGATATGCTTCTTCTAGTATAATTGGTTGTAATACTAGAAAATATCATGGACTTCTAGTAGCACCTTTAAATCCACCTGCTATGAGATTTGTAATTTTATCTAAAATAGATGAGAGCGTAGAATTTAATAATAATAAATATAATTTATATACAAATATGTGTAAAAACAGCATATCTAGAGGGTACCAATATCTTGTGAACTTTGATAATGAGTATATTCCTAATTTTACATATAAGATTAAAGATGTCATTATAAGAAAAATGATTTGTATGGAATATGGGAAGAATATAACATGCATTTTGTATAAAATAAAAAATGGAAAACATAAAACAAAACTGACTTTAGCTCCAATTGTTAATTATAGAAATGCACATGTAGCAAGTATTTACCATCAATTTGATATAGATCAAGAAAAAGTAAATGATAATACAACTAAAATTGTATTAGATAGGCATCATGATAATCCAATATATATAAAGGCAAGTGAAGGAAATTACATTCAACATAATAATGATATATTTAAAGGGATGTTTTACTTAGAAGAAGAAAAAAGAGGATTAGATGCAGAAGATAATTTAGTTGTACCAGGAAGATATGAGATTGAGTTAGATGAAAACGAAGAAAAAGAAATATCTATGGTATGTTCTTTAAATGAAGATATAGAAAATATAGATGCAAATCAAGTAATAAAAAATGAAATTTTTAGACTAAGGAAATTGCTTATAAAATCAAAATTATGCGAAGATGACACTGATGAAAAAACAAAAAAGATGCTACAACAATATGTTATTTCTGCTGATAATTTTATAGCATATAGAGAGAGTACAAAGTTACATACGATATTAGCTGGGTTTCCATGGTTTTTAGATTGGGGTAGAGATTCACTTATTGCATTTGAAGGATTATTATTAATACCACATAGATTTGATATCGCTAAAGAATTATTATTAACTTTTACAAATAATATACGATTTGGTTTAGTACCTAATGGATTTGCAGATGATAATAATAGACCACTATATAATAGTGCTGATGCATCACTATTACTATTTGAACAGATCAATAAATACTTAAAATACACTGGTGACGTAGAGTTTATAAAAAGTATTTATAATAAGCTAAAAAATATTATTGATTATTATACAAGAGGAATAGACTTTGATGAGAATAACATACATTTAGAAGATGATGGTTTAATATCTTCAGGAAGCATAAATACACAAAATACATGGATGGATGTCAAATATGATGGATATGCAATAACTCCAAGAAATGGAAAGACTGTTGAAATTAATGCTTTATGGTATAATGCATTAATGACAATGGATGAACTATCAAGTATGTTTGAAAGCAAGAAAGTAGCAAAAGAATATAAGATTTTGGCAGATAAATGTAAAGAAAGTTTTAATACCAAATTTTATAATGAAAAGAAAAAATGTTTATTTGATGTATTAGGTGATGAAAAAGTAAGACCAAATCAATTATTTGCTTTAAGTCTAACTTATCCAGTGCTTGATATAAATAGTTATATAACTAAAAATGTCATCTCAACAGTTGAGAAAAAGCTATTAACGAAATATGGATTAAGAACTTTGGCAAAAGGAGAACCAAATTATGTTGAGATATATGAGGGAGACTCTTTAAAAAGGGATTTAAGTTATCATCAAGGACCAGTATGGACATGGTTATTAGGATTATATTTTGATGCACTGAAAAATATGACAAATACTGAAGATGAAGGTCAAAAAGAAAAAATATTGAAGAAAATAAAAAAATTAAAAAAGGATACTAAAGAAACCTTTATGAATGCTTTATATTCAGATGGAATATTAGGAAACATTGCAGAAATATATGATACAGAAGAACCATACTTAGGTAAAGGAGCTCCTGCTCAAGCATGGAGCGTAGCAGAGGTATATAGAATTATATTAAGCTAAGAGAGAAAAAATTTTTTCTTTCGCAGCTTAATATAATTCTATAAATGGAGCAAAATCGTGATAAATTTGCAAAGCAAATTTACCTCGAGCGAAGCGAATTTTGATCCAAGAGGTATATAGTAGGGGCACATGTTAAAAATAATGAAAGGAAAAATATAATGACAATAGAAGGACTTGAGAAGGAATTAAAAAACGAAAAGCTGGCTAGAATATATGTATTATATGGTGAAGAATTATTTCTTTTGGAAAGTTGTGTAAAAAAAATAAAAAAGAATTTTGGAGAACTTTCACCAGGTATAAACTTTATTCAAATTGATGAAACAAATATAAATACATTAATATCAGAATTACAAACACCAGCATTTGGATATCCTGAAAAACTAATTATTGTAAAGAACACAAACATTCTTAAGAAAGAATCAAAGAAAAAAGGTTCTAGTGGAGATTTAGCATTAGTAAGAGAAAAACTTAATGAATGTTTACAAACAGGCATAGAAGGAAATATTTTAGTATTTATTGAAGAAACAATTGATAAGACAGAGTTAGTGAATACGATTGAAAAGATGGGTGGAGTAGTATGTAATTTTGAATTTCAAAGACCTGTTCAAATACAACAAAGATTAAAAGCAATATGCAATGGATATAAAGTAAATATAACGGATGCTACAATTAACCATTTAATAGATGTATGTGGCACTAATATGCAAAATCTAATAAATGAAGTTAGAAAACTAATAGAGTATGCAGGAGAAGATGGTACAATCGGTAATGAGGATATTGATGCTTTATGCACAAAAACAATAGATAGCAATATATTTGATTTAACTGATAATATGGGTAAAAAAAATATTACAGAAGTTATTAGAATATTAAATGAACTTTTATATTCGAAAGAACCTATACAGAAGATATTAATTACCTTATATAATCATTTTAAAAAGATATATATAGTAAAACTTGCAGAGAAAGTAAATAAGAATATAGCGTTAGAACTAAATTTAAAACCAAATCAAACTTTTTTAGTAAATAAATATAAAACACAAAGTAAGTATTTTAAAAGTGAAGAATTAAAGATAATATTAAAAGAATTAATAGATTTAGATTATAATTATAAAATGGGAAATATAGACTTAAATATCGGATTAGAAAGTATACTCTGCAGATATTGTTCATAAATGCAATAAAAAAATGTAAAGTTGCTTTATCTTTATATAGATTAATTGGATTTTATAATAATTTCTGTCTTTACAGTGAATAATTGATAGATGAAACATTAAGGAAAAGAATATAAATTATATTAATAGCACGATATATCGTGCTATTTTTGTATAAAATTTTAACAAGAGAAAATAATAAATAATGGGAGATGAAGAGATATGTATAATTTTAGAACAGATTTGGCAGTTGAAAGACGAGAGATATTTAAAAAAGCAAATAAAATAGAAAATGAGGTTGAAGGAGTCGAAACCGAGGAGATAGTAGATAGTTATAATATTACTACTACTAGAGTTAAAATTACAACAGAAGCAGGAGAAAAGGCTTTAGGAAAACCAATAGGAAATTATATAACTATTGATATAAAGAAAATTAAAACTATTGATGAAGATGGAATTCAGAATGCAGCAGATATTTTATCAAGAGAATTAAAAGGATTAATAGATGCTCAAATTAATACTTCAGATGATATTTTAGTTGTAGGACTTGGAAATGAATATGTTACACCTGATTCTTTAGGACCAAAGGCGATTACAGAAATTGACGTTACAAGACATATTTTAAATTATATGCCAGAATATCTAGAAGAAGGAACTAGACCAGTAAGTGCAATATCACCTGGTGTCCTAGGAACTACAGGAATAGAAACATTAGAAATCTTAAAAGGTATAGTAGATAATATAAAACCTAAATTACTAATAGTAATCGATGCATTAGCATCAAGAAGTATAGAAAGAATTAGTAGTACAATTCAAATAGCAGATACTGGAATAGTACCAGGAGCAGGAGTTGGAAACACAAGAAAGGAATTGAGCAAAAAAACACTTGGAATACCAGTAATTGCATTAGGAATTCCAACAGTTGTTGAAAGCGCAGTTTTAGTAAATGATTGTCTAGATTTATTTATAGAGAAATTACAACAAGAAGCACAATCAAATGAATATTTAAATAAGCTAAAAGAAGAGGATAATTATGAAAGCATAAAAGAAGCATTAGTTCCCAATGATTATAATATGATAGTAACGCCAAAAGAAATAGATGATTTAATTGATAATATGAAAAATGTAGTTGCAAGAGGTATTAATTTTGCATTATAAAATTTGCAGGCATTATGCTTGCAAATTTTTTATATTCTACTTTGTTATAAAAAAGTATAGAAATCAATAATATATGAAAAAAATGATTTGTTATGATATAATATGTAAGGTTATACTTCATAGTTATTTAGCAAAATTGAACTAGATGTTCGAGAGTATTGATTTTTTTTAAAATAAATTATAATATATAATAGTTATAATTTGTTAAAAAAGGGGATATCCAAAATGAAAGTTAAAAATGATGTATATAAAACAGATCACTTTGATGATTTAAGAGATATGATGAATAAAACAACTGACAAATTTGCGGATAAGACAGCATTCATTATAAAGATAAAAAATGAAAATGAAGTTAGATATAGAAACGTAACTTTTAATGAATTCAAAGAAGATATAAATGCATTAGGTACAGCTTTATATAATATTGGTCTAAAAAAATCTAGAGTAATTGTAATATCTCCTAATAGATATGAATGGTGTGTAACGTATATGGCTGTCGTTAATGGTGCTAGTATTATTGTACCATTAGATAGATCATTACCAGGAAACGAAATGAAAGGAATGCTTGAAAGAAGCCAGGCAGATGCTATTATATTCGATAAAAAATACAAAGATACGATTAGAGAGTTAAAAAATAACTGTGAGACTATTAATATAAAATATTATATATGTATGGATGATGAAGAAGATGGAGAGTTTTTATCTTATTCTAAATTATTAGAAAAAGGTAAAAAGTTGGTAAAAGAAAATTCAAAAGACTCACAGGAATATTTAAATGCAGAGATAGATCCAGACAAAATGAGCATTTTATTATTTACTTCAGGTACTACTTCTCTTTCAAAAGCAGTAATGTTAACACATAGAAATCTATCAGAGCAGATACCAGCGTTAAGAGCAGTCTTAGACTCATGGCCAGGTGATGTTTCATTATCATTTTTACCTTTACATCATACTTTTGGTGCACTTGGAATATGGTATATATATGTATCAGGAGCGACGACTGCATTTTGTGATGGATTAAAGCATATACAAGAAAATTTGAAGGAATATGGAGTTTCAGTTCTTGTTACAGTTCCTTTATTGGTTGAAAATATGTACAATAGAGTAATGAAGACAGTTGAAAAAGAAGGAAAATTGGAAACTGTAAAAAAAGGAAGAAAAATCGCTAATTGTTTAGATAAGTTACATATTGATGTTAGAAGAAAATTATTTAAAGACGTAATTAATGCATTAGGTGGAAAGCTAAGAATTTTTGTAGTTGGTGCTGCTCCATTAGATAAAGAGGTAGCCAAGGGATTTAATGAAATGGGAATTTTAGTTTGTCAAGGATATGGTTTAACAGAAACTTCTCCTGTTGTCGCTACAGAGCCAGATAAATATGGAAAGAATGGCTCAGTAGGATTTCCTTTAAGAAATTTAAAAGTAGAAATTGATGAACCTAATGAAGAAGGAATTGGAGAAATAAAAGTAAAAGGACCTAGTGTAATGTTAGGATATTATGGTATGCCAGAAGAAACTGCTAGAGTTTTAAAAGATGGATGGTTTTATACAGGAGATTTAGGATATTTTGATAAACAAGGATATTTATATATTACAGGAAGAAAGAAAGATGTTATAGTACTAAAAAATGGAAAGAATATATATCCAGAAGAATTAGAACTTTTAATTAATAAGTTAGAGTATGTATCAGAATGTCTGGTGTTTGGTTATCCAAAAGATGATGATTTAATGGTTACTGCTAAGATTGTATATAACAAAGAATATATTGAGGAAACTTATGGAGATATGACAAAAGACGAACTACAGAATATGATATGGAATGACATAAAAAAAATAAATGCTACTGTTGCAGGTTATCAGCATGTTAAGAAGATTATTATTACGGATGAACCTCTAATAAAAACTACTACAGCTAAAGTTAAAAGATTTGTAGAAATAGAAAAGACATTAAAAGAAAATTAGAATATATAAGTAATATACACTTTACTTTATATTTAGTCTTTAAGTGAATATTTTGTGAAAATTAGCACTCTCGTATTGACAGTGCTAATTTTTGGATATATAATATCTTATAAAGTGAATAATTAATGGTGAATAGTGAATAATTATTAATTATTAGTTGTTTATACTTAGGAAAGTTATCATTAAAGATGATAGACTCAATAGTTGTGGGAATTTATGAGTTACAGATTAATATAAATATTTTTTGGAGGTGTAATAAAGATGGATATACAAAAATTTACGCAAAAATCATTAGAAGCTATTCAGGAAGCTCAAGAGTTAGCTATTGAAAATCAAAATGCCCAGATAGAACAAGAGCATTTGTTATTAGCTCTATTGGAACAAGAAAATAGTTTAATTAGGGAATTGCTAAAAAAGATGAAAATTGATGAAGTGTCATTTGAAAACGAAGTTAAACAAAAAGTAGAAAAGAAACCTAAGATTACAGGTGGAGCAAGACCTAATGATGGCTTTTATGTATCACAGGATGTTGATTTAGTTTTGACTAAATCAGAAAGAATTGCAAAAGACATGAAAGATGAATATGTATCTGTAGAGCATATTATGATTGCTTTATTAGATAATGCGAATAGAGAAGTAAAAGAATTATTGAAAAAATATAATATAAATAAAAATGAATTTCTAAAAGTTCTAGTAACCGTTAGAGGTAATACAAGAGTTACATCTGACAATCCAGAATCAACTTATGATGTGCTAAAAAAATATGGGCAAGATTTAGTAGAACTTGCACGAAGTCAAAAACTTGACCCTGTCATTGGTAGAGATAGTGAAATAAGAAATGTTATAAGAATATTGTCTAGAAAAACCAAAAATAATCCATGTCTAATAGGAGAACCAGGAGTAGGAAAGACTGCTATTGCAGAAGGATTGGCTTTAAGAATTGTAAGAGGAGATGTACCAGAAGGATTAAAAGAATGTACAATTTTTTCATTGGATATGGGAGCTTTAGTTGCTGGCGCAAAGTATAGAGGAGAATTTGAGGAAAGATTAAAAGCAGTTTTACAAGAAATAAAAAAGAGTGAAGGCAAAATAATATTATTTATAGATGAAATTCATACAATTGTTGGAGCAGGCAAGACTGATGGAGCTATGGATGCAGGAAATTTACTAAAACCTATGTTAGCTAGAGGAGAATTACATTGCATAGGAGCAACAACATTAAATGAGTATAGACAATATATAGAAAAAGATCAAGCATTAGAAAGGCGTTTTCAACCAGTTATGGTTGATGAACCAACAGTAGAAGATACAATATCAATTCTAAGAGGATTAAAAGAAAGATATGAAGTTTATCATGGTGTAAAAATTACAGATAGCTCATTAATTGCAGCAGCAACATTGTCACATAGATATATTTCTGACAGATTTTTACCAGATAAAGCTATAGACCTTGTAGATGAAGCATGTGCATTAATCAAGACAGAAATGGAATCAATGCCATCAGAATTAGATGAAGTGTCAAGAAAAATAATGCAATTGGAAATTGAAGAAACTGCATTAAAAAAGGAAAAAGATGATATTTCTAAGCAAAGATTAGAAAATATACAAAAAGAAATGGCAGAACTAAGAACTAAATTTAATGAAATGAAAGCAAAATGGGAAAATGAGAAAGAAGCAATAGTAAAAGTACAGAAATTAAGAGAGGAAATAGAAAAAGTAAATGCTGAAATTGAAAGAGCGGAAAGATCTTATGAATTAAATAAAGTAGCAGAATTAAGATATGGAAAATTACCTGAATTACAAAAACAACTAAAAATCGAAGAAGAAATATCTGAAAAGAGTAAAGAAGATGATACATTATTAAGGAACAAGGTTACAGATGATGAGATAGCCAAAATTATTTCAAGATGGACAGGAATTCCAGTTACAAAACTTATGGAGGGTGAAAGAGAAAAAATAATACATTTACCAGAGATACTTCATAGAAGAATAATAGGTCAAGATGAAGCAGTAGAAAAAGTTTCAGAGGCAATAATACGTTCTAGAGCAGGGATTAGTGATCCGAAACGCCCAATAGGTTCGTTTATATTTTTAGGACCAACTGGTGTAGGTAAAACAGAACTAGCCAAATCTTTAGCTGAAGCATTATTTGATGATGAGCACAATATAATCAGAATAGATATGTCTGAATATATGGAAAAATATTCAGTATCTAGGTTAATTGGTGCACCTCCAGGATATGTAGGATATGAAGAAGGAGGACAATTAACAGAAGCTGTTAGAAGAAAACCATATTCAGTTGTATTATTTGATGAAATAGAAAAAGCACATCCAGATGTATTTAATATTTTATTACAAGTTCTAGATGATGGACGTGTTACAGACTCTCAAGGACGAACAGTTGATTTTAAGAATACTATAATTATAATGACTTCTAACTTAGGTTCAGATTATATATTAGAAGGAATAAAAGAAAATGGAGAGATTTCAGAAGAAGCAAAAGATCAAGTAGATAAGTTACTTAAAACAAGCTTTAGGCCAGAATTTTTAAACCGTGTTGATGAGATAGTATTTTATAAACCTCTAATGAAAAATGAAGTATCAAAAATCTTAGATCTATTAATTGAAGATTTAGAAAGAAGATTGGAAGATAAAAATATAAAATTGGAATTAACACAAAATGCAAAAGATTATCTTATAGATAATGGCTATGATGAAGTATATGGTGCAAGACCATTAAAGAGATTTGTTCAGAAAAAATTAGAGACATTAATTGCAAAGAAAATAATAA
Organism: uncultured Clostridia bacterium; assembly: GCA_947626025.1. Classification (GTDB taxonomy): domain Bacteria; phylum Bacillota; class Clostridia; order TANB77; family CAG-508; genus CAKPSH01. The sequence continues at coordinate 30,338 of CANQQQ010000014.1, read as the reverse complement.
TGCAAGAAATATTACCAAATACAAAAATTAAGATAGATTGTAATAATGAACAATTATCTATTATATAAAAATATTTAATTGTATAAAAAAGTCCAAGATGCAAAAGATAATAAAAAACATTTTAAAGGAGAAATTATGAAAATATCTTGGGTTAAATACAAAAATGATGATAGTTTTAAATTATTTAAAAATCTAGGAATGGATGTATATGATATTGATAATCTTGATACAGTAGATGATAAGTTAAAAGAATTGGTAGATCAAAATTATCAAACTATTATATTATCAAACGAAGTAGCTTCATTTTCTGGAGATATAATAACAAAGTACAAAAAATCAGATGATATTAGAATAATTATAGCACCTAATAAAAAGTAAAAAATTACTTTTTAATCAATATTGATATTTATAAAGCTAAATGAGTGAAATCATTTGGCTTTATTTTTTAGTATATCTTTTATAAAAAATGGCAATAATGTTAATGGAAAATAGTTAGGAGATGGTGATATGAATAATTTAGATTTAAAAAATATAATAGTACTTAAGGATTTACCATCAAATATTATAGATGAAGCTATAGTAATTTTAAAAAATAATAAGATAAAAAAGAATGAAAAATTGGAAAGTACAAATGAGCCTGTAAATACTAATATTGTTAAGGAAGCACAGATTGTAATATCAGAATATATAAAAAAATTAGAAGAACCAAAAATAAACAAACAAAATGAGAAAAGATTACTATTAAAATATAAAAAATTACAAATCCTTACGATATTGGTAACTGGGATGATGATACTTAGTTTCCTAATTAATTTTATAAAATAAAGAATATAGTTTATTTTTTCAACATATTATAAGATATAAAAAAACAGACAAGAAAATAGAAAGGAAATACATATGGAAAGAGTTTTAACACAAGAAGAGAGAATTAGGAGAGCAGAAGAAATTTATTTAAGAAGGAGAAATGTAAGACCACAATATAGAGAAAATAATAGAGAGGTTGAAAGTAACAAATATATTCCTACTGGGAAAGGTATAAAACTTTTTAAAAGAATGGCATTACAAATAGTAATTTGTCTATTATTATATTGCATCTTCTATTTAATTAATGACACAAATTATTCGTTTTCGGCTACTACAATTAGTACAACCCAAGAAATTTTAAATTATGACATTAATTTTAATGATATATATAAATATGTTAGTGAAAATATAATGAAATTCATAAATAAAGAAGAAAGTATCAATGAAGAAGATAATCAAAAAGAAAATACTGATGAGGGTAATAATGAAGAAAATATAAGTAATGAACAGGATACAAATGAGGTAGATAACAGTAATACAGAAACACAGGAGGAACAAGGAAAACAAGGTGAGACAAATGAACCTGTAGAAGAAACTTCCGCAGTAGAGCCAGATTTAAAACAATTATACCATCTGATTCGTCCTTTAAATGGAGGATATGTATCATCTGAATTTGGAGAAAGAGTTGCTACTTCAGAAATAATGTCGACTGATCATAAAGGAATTGATATTGCGATAGCGGAACGGAACAGATATTATGTCTGCAATGGATGGAAAAGTAATTGTATCAACTAGCTCTGCTACATATGGAAATTATATAATAATAGAAAAAGGAGAATTAAGAACAGTTTATGCCCACTGTAGCAAATTATTAGTAAAAGAGGGAACGGAAGTAAAACAAGGAGAAGTAATTGCTAAAGTAGGACATTCAGGCAACGCTACTGGAGCTCATTTGCATTTTGAAATAAGAATAAATAATAATCACATAAATCCAAGGTTAATACTTGATTTTTAAAGAAAACGAGGTATATTATGCATACTAAATTTGACTCAAAACTTATAATATTCGTTTTATTTTTTTTTGTATTAGGTTTTGAAGATTTATATTTCCTGTTTTTAATTTTTGCTATTGTACATGAATTAGCTCATATGATAGTAGGAATATTACTAGGATTTCAACCATCAAAAATATGTATTATGCCATTTGGTGCGTATATAAGCTTTAAGATTGATATAAAGAACTATAATACGAAGATATTAAGAGGAAGAATTTGTTCATTAAAAAAACTTCTTGTGGCATTAGCAGGACCAATGTGTAATATCATAATAGCACTTATATATCTATTTATAGAAGATTACATAATTATTTCATATATAAATATTTTATTAGCTATATTTAATTTATTACCTATATATCCATTGGACGGAGGAAGAAGTATTAAACAGGTTTTAATAATGTTATATGGAAGGAGAAAAGCTTTGAAATATACAAATAATATTTCTAATATAGCATTACTTATATTAATAATTATTGGTTTGGTTTTCTGCTTTATAACTAAAAGTTTAATTATTTTGATAACATTAATATATTTAATATATATTAGAAAAAAGGAAGATGAACTGTATAGATTAAAAGAAAATGTATATAGAACAATGAATAGATTACAAATTTAAAATATAAATGTAGCTAGCAAATTTATTTATATATATTACTTTCAAGAAATATAACAATAAAATATGGAGTGAACTAAATATTGTTCACTCCATATTGTTATTTATTACCAAATCTTATAGATTTATTTTTGGTATAACATCTGAATTTATGTATCTATTGATATTTTTTAGTGTTATTCCTGTATTTTGGGATAAATTTGTTATTGTAGAATTTGTAATATTATTATCATTAATATAATTTGTTAATTTGGAAATATCGCATCTATCTTTTGGTAGACACTTTGGACATACTACATTATTAGATAAGAAGAAAGAACCACAACGTACACATTTTTTAAATTCCATAAAAACCACCTCATATATAATTATTTTACTATAAGCTTTATATATTAAAATAAAAGAAATTTAATCATATTCTCATATTTAAAAACATTTTATCACATAAAAACAAAAAAAGAAACAAGTTTTTTAAAATATATTGACAAATTTTTAAAAGATTATATAATAAAATGAGATAAAATGTATGAAACAACTTATATTCAGCAGAAATGATATAAAAATATGAGAAAGGAAAATATTCTATGAGCAAACCAACTAGCACTATCTTAAAAATGCTAAAAACTAGAAAAGATTGTCCGACAGCTGAAAAGATATACATGGAGATCAAGAGAGATATGCCAGATGTATCTTTAAGAAGAGTGCAGGTTATATTAGAACATTTATGTGAGCAAGGATTAATTATAAAAATTAAATCAAGAACTGGTGGAGCAGAAAGATATGATGCTAGTGGATTACCAAAAATTACTTTTGAGTGTTTAAAATGTGGAATGATAGAAGATATATATTTATATGATATACAATTAAGAAGGCTATATGGTGAAATGAAAAAATTAGGTGAAGAAATAGGAGCAAATGCTGATCACTCAGTTATAAATTTAAGTGGATTATGTAAAAAATGTGGTTGTGATGAGGTAAACAAATAAAAGTAAAAACTTTAGAGAAAAAGAAAATTTTTAATTAGGGGTACTGTGTATTTTGTAAGTATGTAAAAGAAAATAAATAAAAAAAATTAGCACAGAGTATTGACAAGTGCTAATTTTTATTATATTATATTAGCAGTCAATTAAAAAGAGTGCTAAAACTATAGAGCAAAGGGGGAAATATAATGGACGAACGCAAAAAGAAGATATTGCGTGCAATAGTAGATGAATATATAGAAACTGCTGAACCAGTTAGTTCAAATACTATAGTACAGAAATATGAACCTAATATAAGTAGTGCAACTGTTAGAAATGATATGGCAGAATTAGAAAGAATAGGCTTTATAGAGAAAACTCATACATCCTCAGGAAGAGTTCCATCTGCAAAAGGATATAGACTATATGTAGACGAATTATTAAAATATGACGATATAAGTGTAGAAGAAATTAAATATATAGGAGAAAAGCTTAAAACAAAAGTCAATCAACTTGAAGATTTAACTAAAATTACAACGAGTACAATTTCAGAGATAACGCATTATACGACAGTTAGTGTTGGTCCAGAATCTTCAAAGCAAAATATTGAAGAGATAAAATTTGTTATGCTAGGATCTAGAATGCTAATGGCAATAATTGTTACAGAAATTGGAACAATAAAAGAAACAATTATAAAATTCGATGAAGATATTACACAAGAGCAAGTCAATACATTAACATATTTATTTAACAACAAATTAAGAGGTAAGCCATTAGATATGATTGACAAACCATTAGAAGAGTATATTTTTAATGAATTACATTATAGCATTAATATAATAAAAACGATAATTGAAGAAATACAAAAAATGATAAAGAACGATGAAAAATTATATTTAGAAGGAAGAAATAAAAATTTCGATTTACCTGAATTTAAAAGCTTAGATGTTGCAAGGAATTTTGTTAATGTATTAGATGAAAATGATACCATGCTAGATATTTTAAAGAACGGAGTTGCTAATGATATTCAAATATACATTGGTGATGAAAATAAAAATGAAGAGCTAAAGGATTTTAGTGTAATAACATTCAAACATTCTATAGGAAATAAGGACTTAGGTACAATTGGTATAATCGGACCTAAAAGAATGAACTATTCAAAGGTAATTTCTGTAATGAAATATATAAGTAAAATGCTAAATGACGATAATATGAATGGAAAGGAATGATAAAATGGAAAAAGAAAATAACGAGGAATTAGAAGATGAAAACTTAGAAGAAAATCCTTCGGAAGAAGTTGAAGTTATTGATTCAGATGTTGATGTCAAAAAATTGCAAGAAGATTTAGATAATACAACAGATAGATTAAAACGTTTAATGGCAGAATTTGATAATTATAAAAAGAGGGCATCAAAAGAGAGAGCACAATTATATAACTCATTAGTTGCAGATATAATAATGTCTTTTTTGCCAGTAATGGATAATTTAGAAAAAGCAATAAATACTAATACAGAGGATGAAGGATATAAACAAGGAATGGAATTAGTTGCTAAACAATTTAAAGATGTATTAAATTCATTTGGATTAGAAGAAATAAAGACAAAAGGCGAAATATTTGATCCAAGTCTACATGAGGCAGTAAGCAGTGTACAGGATGATACAAAGAAAAGCCAAGAGATTATAGAAGAATTTAGAAAGGGCTACAAGATAGGTGACAAAGTTATTCGTCATGCGATGGTTGTAGTGGCAAATTGATTTTAATTTTTTATATAGATTTAACAAAAGAACAAAATTTTATGAGGATAAAAAAATTTTTAGGAGGAATTTAAAATGGGAAAAATTATAGGAATTGACTTAGGAACGACAAATTCATGCGTAGCAGTTATGGAAGGAGGAGAACCAGTCGTAATACCAAATGCTGAAGGAGATAGAACAACACCATCAATAGTTGCTTTCTCAAAAAATGGGGAAAGATTAGTTGGACAAATTGCTAAGCGTCAAGCAGTTACAAATCCAGACAATACAGTTATATCAATCAAGAGAAAAATGGGAACAGATGAAAAAGTCACAATAGAAGGAGATAAATTCTCACCACAAGAAATTTCAGCTATGATATTACAAAAATTAAAGACAGATGCTGAAAATTATTTGGGAGATAAAGTTACACAAGCAGTTATAACAGTTCCTGCATACTTTAGTGATAGTCAAAGACAAGCAACTAAAGATGCTGGAAAAATAGCAGGATTAGATGTTCTAAGAATTATAAATGAACCAACAGCAGCAGCACTTGCATATGGAATGGATAAAGAAAAAGATCAAAAAATAATGATTTACGATTTGGGTGGAGGAACATTTGATGTTTCAATATTAGACATTGGAGATGGAGTTTTTGAAGTTTTAGCAACTAATGGTAATACTCATCTAGGAGGAGATGACTTTGACCAAAGAATTATAGACTATTTAGTAGCAGAGTTTAAAAAAGATCAAGGAATAGATTTAAGCCAAGATAAAATGGCTATGCAAAGACTAAAAGAAGCTGCTGAAAAGGCTAAAAAAGACTTATCAGGAGTTGGTCAAACAAATATTAACTTACCATTTATTACTGCTGATGCATCAGGACCAAAACATTTAAATATTGATTTAACAAAAGCCAAATTCGAAGAATTAATTAAAGACTTAGTTGAAGCTACTGAAGGACCTGTAAACCAAGCATTAAAGGATGCAGGTATAACAGCATCTGATTTAAATAAAGTATTATTAGTTGGTGGATCTACAAGAGTTCCTGCTGTTCAGGAAGCAGTTAAAAGAATTACAGGAAAAGATGCTGATAAAGGAATAAACCCAGATGAATGTGTTGCAGTAGGTGCAGCAATTCAAGGTGGAGTTCTTTCAGGAGATGTTCAAGACTTAGTATTATTAGATGTCACACCATTATCATTAGGAATTGAAACATATGGTGGTGTGTTCACAAAATTAATTGAAAGAAATACAACAATTCCAACAAAGAAATCACAGATATTCTCAACAGCAGCTGATGGTCAAACAAGCGTAGAAGTTCATGTTCTACAAGGAGAAAGAGAAATGGCAGCATATAATAAGACATTAGGAAGATTTCAATTAACAGGAATTCCAGCAGCACCACGTGGAGTTCCACAAATCGAAGTAACTTTTGACATTGATGCAAATGGTATAGTTCATGTATCTGCAAAAGATATGGCAACAGGTAATGAACAAAATGTATCTATTACAGCAAGTACAAATCTTTCTGATGAAGATATTGAAAAAGCTGTTAAAGACGCAGAAGCTCATGCTAGTGAAGATAAGAGGAAAAAAGAAGAAATCGAAACTAGAAATAACGCTGAGAGTTTAATTTACAATAGTGAAAAAACATTGAATGAACTTGGCGACAAAGTAAGCGGAGAAGAAAAGGAAAAAGTTCAAACAGAAATAGACAATTTAAAGAAAGCTTTAGAGTCAAACGATTCAGAAAAAATTAAGCAAGCGACCGAAAGCTTAACACAAGTATTTTACAAATTATCTGAACAATTATATTCACAATCAAATCAAAATGCTGGTGCAAATGCAGGAACAACACAAGGACCAACACAAGATGAAAATGGAAATGTATATGATGCAGATTATAAAGTAGAAGAAGATAATGATAGTAATAATAATGACTAATAAAATTGGGGGCATGTATAACATGCCCCATGCATTAATCTATCAAAATGAATGAGAGGAGATACAATGGCAGAGCAAAAAAGAGATTATTATGAAGTTTTAGGAGTATCTAAGACTGCGACGGCAGAAGAGTTAAAAAAGGCATATAGGCAACTAGCGAAGAAATATCATCCTGATGCAAATCCTAATAATAAAAAAGAAGCAGAAGCAAAATTTAAAGAAGTAAATGAAGCATATGAAACCTTATCTGATCCTCAAAAAAGGCAAATGTATGATCAATTTGGATTTAATGGACCTCAAGGTGGCTTTAATGGCGGAAATAGTTATTATTCATATTCTACTGGAGGATTTGATGGATTTGACATTGATTTAGATGATATAGTTTCTTCAATATTTGGAGGAGGTTTTGGAGGTAGAAGTGGAAGAGCTTCTGCTAGGGCAAATGGACCTGCTAAAGGTGCCGATTTGAGATATAATTTGCAAATAACCTTCGAAGAGGCTTTTAGAGGAGTAAAAAAACAAATAACAATAAATAGAGAAGAAGAATGTCCTACATGTAAAGGAACAGGAGCAAAACCAGGAAGTAAGATAGATACATGTGCAGCATGTAATGGAACTGGAACTATAAAATCAGTTAGAAATACTATTTTTGGTCAAACGCAAACTACAAGAACTTGTGATATTTGTGGTGGAACTGGAAAGATAATTCGAGAACAATGCCCAGAATGTCGAGGAAAAGGAAGAATAAGAAAACCTACCAAAATAACAGTTAATATACCTGAAGGTATAGATGATGGTCAAACAGTAGTATTAAGAGGTGAGGGCGCTCCAGGAACTAAAGGTGGACCAAAAGGTGACTTATACATAGTTGTTTCCTTAAAGCGCAGTAATATATTTACAAGACAAAATGAAAATGTATTTTGTAATATACCAATTACAATAACTCAAGCAACATTAGGAGCAGAATTAGAAATACCAATGGTAGATGGAAGCAAAGAGAATTTTAAAATTCCTGAAGGAACCCAAACAGGCACTAAATTTACTATTAGAGGAAAGGGATTTAGAAATATAAATCGAGGATATTATGGGGATTTAATATTTACAGTATTAGTTCAAACCCCAAAGAAATTAACTAAGGAGCAAAGAGCTTTGCTTGAGGAATTAGCCAAAACAATGAATGAGCAACCACCTGTAAAGAAAAAAAGTATATTTGATAGATAAAACAAAAACAGCGCAGAAAACTGCGCTGCTTTGTGGTCTATAAAAAGACCTACTTTTTCGCTATTGTCATTTCGGTGGGAAAAGCCGTAACGATGTCACTAATAGCAAGGGGGATGTTAGATTTGGGCTCTATTACTGAGCCATCAACACGCCTAATTTTGTCTACTTTTACAATTATAATATCTTTCCGCACAGAAGATATCATACCAGTAACCTCATACCCTTGACGTAACAAAATGAAACAGTAAGCATACTCCATCTTTAGAGTAGTTAAAATGTCATTCATACAGTGATCCTCCTTTAGACCGTTTAAATAAGTTTAGCTGTTCTCGAACAGCAAGGTTAACAATATAATTATAGCATGATGTTAACATAAATGCAAATTTTACTTGAAATATAATATGGGGAGTTAGAAAAAAATAGTAGCTGTTGATTTTTATTCATATATAGAACAATTAAACATTAATTTATTAGAAAACAAGATTGCAAAAATAGTTGAATAATAAAATGCTTTATGATATACTGTGTTCAAATTACTTATGGAGGATAGAAATGTCTGAAGAAACTAATGAAAAAATAGAAATAGATAATATAGAAGAAAAATTAAATTATATAGGATTAGATTTTAATAATATACCTGATTTTTTGAAAGATACAGAAATATTAGATTTTAGACCACAGAAGGAAAATTTGGATGGAACATACAAAGTTTATAAATATGTTCCTATTAATGATATACAAATAATTTTTACAAAAGCTAATAGAATGAACTCAATAGAAGAAAAATATCAAAATGCTAGTCCAATATATCCTTATCTTGTAGCAGAAAATAAAGATGACATTATAAAACATGCAACTTTTCAAAAAATGCTAGAAACAGTAAAGATAGAAGAAATAGAAGAAATTAGTAAAGAGCAAGATAGATTAAATAGTGCTATTCCATTTTTAGTAAAATATGATAAAAATTATTTGTGGGAGATATATTATTCTAGGAACTTGCATAAATATTTTATGCTGGTAACAACAGAAGATAAAGAATATGGAGGATTTTTTTATCTTTTAAGAGAGCAATTAAAGCATAATGATGAGAATAAAAATATATTTGTACCCATTAGCTATATGGACTATTCTACAGAATTATTGACAAAAGAAGAATTTAAAGACTTGGAAAAGTATATATGGAAATTCACTGGAGAATTGCCAATGATATATGAAGTATACGATAAAGATGAAAAAATATCTATTCAAATATGTGGAAAAACAATAGTTTATGGCAAATTAGAAAGTATTTATAAAGTTAAACTTGAAGATAGAGATAGTGCAACGAAGTTCTTTAAATTAGTTAAAGCATTATTTATTTTAGAAACCGAATTTCCTCATGATTATAAATTTGAAGTTCAAATAGCTCAAAATGGCGGATTAGAATTTGTATATAATTCTAAAATAATATCATATGAGAGTCTAGGAAATTTTGTAAAAGAAGAATATAAGAAGAAAGCTGAAACGCTTAGAATTTCAAAGAAAGAAGAAAAAATTTTACAAGATGTATTAAATAATTTGAAAATTGTTGAAGAAGAAAGAGAAAAGGAATATTTATTAAAACAAAAACAGGTCGCTACATATTTACAATGTAGAAAATCTTTTTTTGGCAAAGTTAGATACTTTTTTAAAGGGAAACTAAAGGAAGAGATAAAAAAGACAGAACTTCCAGAAACAAAAATTGAAGTGGATGACGAAGAGATAAAAAAGGAATATGAGAAAGATTTTTATACAATAGAAGATTTAATTAATGTATGTAAGGAATTGAATGAAACATTAAGCGTTGTTAACAATATTAAAATGGATAAAGCAGCATTAGAAATAAAAAACAACAATTTAAAAGTAAAAATATATAATGCAACCAAATATATTAATGAAATAGATAGTCATAAAAAAAATATTTTTGATTTTTGGAAATTTGCAAATAAAGATAACACTTTAGCTCTTGAAAGTGGAATAATTGAACAAAAAAAACACGAAACATCAAAAGTATTAGAACCATATTTTGACTATATTGATGATAAAGAAGAAATTGGATTGCGAATTGATGAATTACAAAGAAAAATTCTTTCAAAAGAAGATACAGATAATATTTTTTTAGCTGTAACGAAATTTTTAGATGCGATTAATGCTATAAAGAGCGGAGTGCAATATAATTTCTCAGCACAATTAGAGGATATCAAGAACGATTTAAGAAGTATTGAAGAATTGTTTGCAACTGAGGAATTTGACATATTTGGTAATTCAGTAGAAGATAAGACTAAAATAAATGTATTAAGGAATAAAAAGCATAGAGAGAAGAAGAAAGAAGTATATAAAATATTAGAAGTTAATAAAGATACTGATACAATAGCATTTGTAGCAAAGCTTCATGGAATAATTAATGATTTAGATAAGATTTTCGATAAAAATAGTTTAGGAATAAAATTAAATGTTTATCAAGCATCAGTAAAGGCATTAAATACAGAAGGTTATAGTATTTTTAATATTGATCCTGAGAATGCATTATATAAAATAAAAAATGAGCCTATTGTTAATTTATATGCTGTGCATTTAAAGTCAAAAACACCAGCTATAGGTTTATCAAATATAATTTATTATGATAATTTCAATAAAACATTACCAAGTGGAATGGATATATCAGATGAAATTTTACTTGACATGGGAAAGTTAAATTTGGAATTAAAAAGACAAAGATTATTTAGGATAAATATACAACTTGATGAAAAAAACATTAAAACTGAAACTATATGTGCATATGAATATGAAACTAGAAATTAGGGAGGTATAAGGGAGGACTATATTATGGTTAAAAGGCGTAAATTAAATATTTTAGGGCTATTTCTAGTTGTTTGTATTTTAGTAACAATAGTAGTTATTGGAATTTATTTTTATACTTATCAGCAAAAAAGAAAAATTTTATCAAATATCGAATTAAAAATAGCAAATGTAAATAAGTATTTTGTATATGGTACTCACCTTAATATTGAATGTACATTATCAGGGATAGAAACAAGTAATATAAAAGATATAAAATTTACATTAGTGGATTTATTAGAAAATGAAAAGGAATATAACTCTATATATGAAATAAATGGTGATGAAGTAAATGTTAAAACTTCTAATTTAATTAATGAAGGAATATATCTAGAAGACATTGAATGTGGAAAACATTTTCTATTTTTAAAAATAACATATTTTAATGACCAAGAAAAATACTATTCTATGAGTAATAATACTAGTTATCCAGAAATAGAGTATTATACAATTACACGAGATAATTTAAATAAAAGAATTAACATAGAATTTGACAAATTTAAGTTAGATAATGGCGAAATTACTTATATTAAATTTAATGTAGCAAGAGTTAGATTACCTGCAAGTGTGTATGATATTTCTATTGACCCAGGGCATGGAGGCAGTGATCCAGGGGCAGTATATAAGCAGTATAAAGAATCTGAAATTGTTATGAAATATTCTATTGAATTAAAGAAAGCATTAGAAAATATAGGGTTAAAAGTAGTTTTAACAAGGGATGGAACAGAAGATACATCCAAGACAAGTAAATTTAACGTGTATAGTGTATATGACTTTGATGGAAGAGTTAATATAGTAGGTAGAGCAAGAGCAAAATATAATTTATCAATTCACGTAAATAGTTTAGATACTAATACATTAAGTGGTACAGAGATATATGCACCATCTAAGGCATCTTTAGATATTGCACAATCATTAGCAGATAACATAGTAAATATGGCAAATACAACATATTCAACTAGAGATACTGACAAAGTTTCAAACGGAGTTTATGTAAGAACTTTTACAGAAAATGAAATTACTGAGTCAGCTAAGAATGCAAGAAAAAAAGGCTTTGAACCATATAATATAACAACTTCAACACCTTATTTATACATGATAAGAGAAGTAGGAGGAATGATAACAGGAGCATATATAGATGGAAGAAATAAAGATTATGGTACTAATTTATATTGCAATTCTAATATAGGTGTAGAAAGTTATCTAATAGAACTAGGGTATATAATAAATAAGACTGATTTAAGCAATATGTTAAATAATGAATCATCATATATTGAAGCAATAACAAAATCTATACAAGAATATGTTTGTGAAAGATGAAATTAAGAGTCGTATAAAATTGTTATAAATTACACATAATAATAGACAAATACTAAAAGAAAGGATTTGATATTATTATGAAGGTTAAAGATTGTATGACGAATTCAGTTTATAATTGTACTCCACAAACAACAATTCAAGATGCTGCAAAACAAATGTGTACAAATCATATAGGGTGCTTGCCAGTATGCGATAATAATAACAACATTGTTGGATTAATAACAGATAGAGATATTGTACTAAGAAGTGTTGCATATGGAAAAGATGCTAAGACAACTCCAATAAGTGAGATAATGACAACCGATGTTTGTTGTTGCAATAGTGATGATGAAGTAAATGAAGCAGAGAAACTAATGGGAACTATGCAAATAAAAAGGATACCAGTATTAGAGAACAATAAGGTAGTTGGAATGATAACAGTGGGAAATTTAGTAAATGATACAAAAGTAACAAGCATTGAAGTATCTAATACATTAGAAAATATATGCCATTGCGGACCAAATTCAAAAAATAATGAATAGCAAATAAAATGCAAGTAAATGCCACTAAGTGAGTTTTACTTGCATTTTATTTTTAAAAACTTGAAAAAACGAAATAAATGATATATTATAATGGTATATAATTCCAAAAGGAGACAAACTATGAAAACTTTTGATAAAAAGGTAAGAGAGATAAAAAGTAGAAGACTATTACTTGCAGGATTTATATTAATAATTGCATTTGTCATGTTAATATTTTGGATAATTGAAATAATACCTAAAGATATAGAATATGGGGAATTTAAAAAAAATGAAAAAACAAGTAATTATGCAAAAGCAACAGTGTATTATTTGATAGGTCCTCTAGTACAAGTTGAAAATCCAAAGGAAAAAAATAATATGTTGGGTTATTACATAGCAGTTGGAGAAGATGAAAACTTATTTATAGTCAGATTAAATGAAGATAATATAGGAATTTCTATACTAGGTAAGGATATAGATAATGAAGCAGTGGGTACACTAGATGGAACAGAAATATATGGCAGTGTCGAATTAGCATCATATAGTTTAAGGAATGTATTGTATGAGTGTTTAAATACAATATTAAACACGACTATCGTAAATGATGATAGTTTTGACAAAGTATTAGGGGGATATTATTTAGACACTGTTGTAGAAGAAAAAAATAATTCAATACCATTATTTATATTGTTTGTATTTTTTTCAAGTATGGGAATTCTTTATATATTAATAAATAAACATATACGTACAAATGTTAATAGAAGTATTAGTGAATTAAAAGTAAAAGGAAAATTACAAGATGTAATAGAAGAATTTGAAGGAGGACAACTAATAGAATATAAAAAACTAAAAGTTTATTTATCGCCTAAATATATATTTAGTTACTATTCAGGATTAGACGTAATTCCTTTTAAAGATGTTAAAGAAGTTACTGTTTCTAAAAGAACAGTAGGGAGCCGTGATAAAAATAGATATATAATTATAACAACAAAGGGAAATAAAGATTATTATATAGCACCAATGCAAAAAAATTCACAAAAGGTTATATTTAATGAATTATTTACTAAGATAAAGAAGACAATAGAATAGATGAAAGTCTTTTTACTTTGATTGTGGTAATTTTATTTAATTAAATTCGCACAAAAAGCTGATAATACGCGAAAAATCGTTAAGTTATAAATGAAAAAAATGTTTGACTTTTTATGTATAATATGATATAAGTAGAAAAATCAAATAATGAAAAATAGAGATAAGGATAGGATTAAATAGCAAAAGTGAGCTGGTAATGTGAAAAAATTATTATAATCCTATTTAATTTATATTTATTATGAAAGTAAAAAATATTACCAGATAAAATAGGAGGATAAGAAAATGAGAGTTTCAAGAATGGGATTTAAGAATATTAAATTAGGTAATCTAAATGAAATGTATCCAGGTCAAGATATACTAATACAAACAAATCAAATAAAACAATACGGTAGCGGGATATATGCATATGACAATATCCCTTTGAAAGTACAAGATAATATAGAAGAGGTTATCAAGAAACATTTCAATAATGCTGATTATATTGAAGTTCAAATGCCTACTATTCAGCCTACAGAAATTTGGAAAAGATCTGGTAGATATAATAAATATATTGAAGAGGGAGTTACAATGGTATCTGAAACTGATAAAGGTAGTTATTTTTTAGCTCCTACTGCTGAAGAAGCTATAACAGTTTTCACTGAGAACAAAGTAACATCTCATAAACAATTGCCAGTAGGTTTTTATCAAATTGGTACAAAATATAGAAATGAAATACGAAATAGAGGTTATTTATTAAGAGGAAGAGAATTCTTAATGTTTGATTTATATACATTTGACAAAGATGAAGACGGTATGATGGCAAATTATCAAAAAGTAAAAGAAACATATTTTAAAATATTTAATGAAATACAACTAGAAATTGTAGCTGTAGCTGCAGATAATGGTTCAATGGGTGGAAAAAATTCAGAAGAAATAATGGCAATTTCTACAATAGGAGAGGATACAATTTTATTTGATGAACAAACAAAACAAGGCTTAAACATAGAAGTTTTAGAAAAAGAAAATGCTGAAGAGTATTTAAAAGAAAATTATGGGATAGATGATGTTAAAAAATTAACAGAGAAGAAAGCTGTAGAGCTTGGACATATTTTTGCTCTTGGAACTACATATTCAGAGTCAATGGATATTAAATATATTGATTCAGAAAATAATCGTGAACCTTTTTATATGGGATGCTATGGAATTGGGGTTAGTAGATTACTTGGATTAGTTTATGAAAATAATATTATAAAAGAAAATGATAAAGTTATAGGTTTTTCTTTGCCAATAGCAATAACTCCATATTATTTATATATCATAAGTAATGATGCGAAGGCAGATATAGCCGAAAAATTATATGAGGAATTTCAAAATAAGTCTATAGAAGTTATTATAGATGATACAAAAGGTTCAATAGGAGAAAAAATAAGAAATGCTAAGGTTCTAGGAATTCCATATATTGCTATAATGGGGAATAATACAGAAGAAGGATATGTAGAGATTGAAAAAACAAAAGAAGGAATTAAAAAGAAAGTTAAAATTGAAGAATTACTTAAAATGATTGAAGAAGTAAAAACTAATAAAAAAGAAATTGAATTTATATAGAAAAGAACGATTTGCAGAAAAGACATTTTTTGAGGGAAGAAATAATGGAAGATAATTAGAGATGGAGGCTAGTAAATGTGGAAATAATTGCAGGAGTTATTATATTAAAAGATAATAAAATTTTAATGGTTAAAGAAGCAAAGAAAGAATGTAAAGGAAAATGGTCATTTCCAGCGGGGCATATTAAAAAAAATGAAACTATATTTGATTGTGCAAAAAGAGAGCTACTTGAAGAGACAGGATGTAAAGCAGAATTAAAGAAAACTTTTCCTATAATTGTTCATAATTATGATAATAGAAACTTTATGATAATATATTTTTTAGCGGATTTCATAGAAAATAATCGTGACTATAACAAAAATGAAATACAAGAAACAAAATGGATAAGTATTGATGAAATAAAAAATATGAAACAAAAAGAATTTAGAAGTTACCCTATAATCAAGAGTTTAATTGAAAATTTAGAAATGAAAGAATTATACGAGTTACAAGTATTTAAAAATTTGGAAACAATATAAAGGAGATAGTATTATGCGAAATAATATGAATTTAGATGTGAAAGCAGAAAACGAAGAAGAAAATTAGAATAGCAGAACTATAAATTAAAATTCATTTCCAATAGGGACTGAAATATAGCTAGAAATTTTTTTATTAGCTATATTCCAGTTCCTATTTACGTTTATCTCATCAGCTTAAACCATTTAGAATACAAATTGCTAGTAATATTAACAAATCCAGACTTCATCACATCTCCATTAGCTATAATATTTACTGTTGCAATAACTTCATCATTAAGAGTATAAGTTGCTGTTCCGATCTTTTGACCTTTAACAATAGGAGCTTCTAAATTATTATCTAATGTTATGGTCTGATTGACACTAGTTTCTAAACCTTTTTTTATAACAACTGAAGCAGAAGATTCGTATACTGCATCGACGGTTTTAGATATTCCTTTTGACACCTCTACTGTAGAAACAATATCTCCAGATTTGCCAAATGATACAGCGGAATAATTAGAAAATCCATAGTCTAGAAGTTTTCTAGCCTCTGCAAAACGGACAGCAGTAGAAGGAGCATGCATAATTACTGCAATAAGAGATAAATCATCCCTAGTAGCACTGGCAGATAAGTTGTATAAGGCTAAACCAGTTGAACCAGTTTTCAAACCAGTACACCCATTATAAGTCCTAAGCAATTTATTTGTATTAACAAGTTGTGATTTACCATCACGAAGTGAATCCATATAAATAGTTGTGTAATTAGTAATTTCAGGGTGTTTAGTTAAAAGTTCACGTGACATTAAAGAAATATCATAGGCAGATGTAACATGACCATCCTCATCAATTCCATGACAATTTACAAAATTAGTATCATTCATACCAAGCTCTTTAGCCCTCGAATTCATACGTTCAACAAAAGCCTCTTCAGATCCAGCCAAGTATTCTGCCATTGCCATGGTACAATCATAGACTGTACAATTAAGACACAATTGAAAAACATTGAAAAATAAGAAAAAATTGATTATAAACACCTTTAAAAAAACTGCTAAAATTAGTGTTTTTTTTAATTTTTTTATATTCTTAGGAAAGTCATCCACGATAGTGGTGAGTTTCCTTAGAAGATAGTTCCGTTTTTTTTATGAAAATTCTCTACTTTTAAATAAAGTATCATATATGAGTTAAAATATACAAAATTAATCAAAATAGTTGAATTATGTAAATTTTGTGATATAATATACATACACGTAACAATTTAACTATGAAAATGTAATGCATTTTCATCAACATGACTAGGAGGTTTTATATGGAAGGAAAGAATAGTCGGTATGAAGGTTTAAAAATTGCCATGTTTGGTGCATGTGGTACAGGGAAAACAACATTGGCAACAGCTCTGTCAAAAGAGTTAAATCTGCCAGCAGTAACAAATCATGCTCGTAGTATAATCTCTAGCCTTGGCATTGAGGATGTAAGAGATATTAAGGATGCTACAACAATGGCGTTATTAGAGCATGCACTTTTTTTGGTAAGAATCAAGGAGCAACTTAAACACAGTGTATCAGGCTTCGTATCTGATAGGACACCTCTAGACCAGGTAATCTTTTGGTACACAGACTGCGCTTCGGCATTTCCTAAGCTGACAAGCAATTTTGAGGATGCGGCTATAGAATACTTAAAGTTTAATCCGTATGATTTGTTTGTGTATGTTCCTGTGGAATTTGAATTAGAGAATTCAGATACACTTAGATACTTTGACAATCATCGGCATTTGGAAGACAAAGTGGCAGCAGGATTATACGAGAAGAACAAGGCAGAGGGCATTATTGCGAAGCATTTTATAACTGTGAGTGGCTCTGTTGAGCAACGAATGGAAACAATTATTAATTGTTTACAAACAATTCTGTAAAAACATTTTAGCCATACGAAAATCGGATGTTGAATTTGAAGACATCCGATTTTTGTTTATATAGTATATTACCATCCATATTCAATTAAAGGTTTAGTATTATGAAGATTTTGTATAGCCTTTTTTTCAATTTCAATAATATTAGGAGGCAAATCATTTAGTTTAAACCATTTTAACTCAGCACATTTATTAATTTCATTATTTTTTATATTTCCTGAATATTCAGAGCAAGTAAAGAAAATATTTACATAGTTATCAGTAATACCTTTTTTATGTATCATACAAATAAATTTTAAATCTTCTTTTTTCAGATTAATATTTATTTCTTCTTTTACCTCTCTTAAAAGAGAACTTTGAAAATCTTCATTTTTTTCTAAATGTCCACCAATAGAGCCATATTTACCATCCTCGTATCCAGTATTTTTTCTTTTCATTAGTAATATTTGATCATTTTGTATAAGTAATAATTGTACAGTTATATGTACCATAAAATCGTGTTCCATAATTCTATTATCTTCCTTTCTATTTTTTTATTATAATATACTGATTTAGTATTTTCAAGTTGAAGATAGATAAAACACTTGATAAGTTAAAGCAAGTGAAAATATTTACAATCACTTGTTTTTTTGATATACTTTAATCAGATAAATAGTAATTTGAAAGGAGAGTTTATAATGTCAAAAAAAGAGGAAAGATTTGAAAAAATTTATTCACAAGGAATTGCAGATGCAATTGAAATATGGGTAGATAGGGAAACAGGAGTAAATTACATTTATAGACAGTCAGGATATTCAGGAGGAATGACAGTTTTATTGGATAGTGTAGGAAAACCAGTTATTAATAAAGAATAATAATAAATTACAATTTGTATGAGCAAGTGAAAATCTTTACAATCACTTGCTTTTTTGATATACTTTAATTAGATAAATTTGTAGTGGGAGGTAAAAATGAACTTGGAAGAATTAAAAAAAGATTGTAGTAAAAAGCAAAAGAAAGGTATTCACTTTATTATTGCATCAATATTAATATGGGCTATGGTGTTAATAGTACAATTAACAAATTTGCCAATATTAACAAAAAATCTATTAACATTTTGTTGTACTGCTCCATTATTACCAATATCTTTTTTTATATCTAAAATTTTGAAAATACAATTTCAAGATAAAAGTAATCCATTAAATAATTTAGGTATATTATTTTCTGTAAATCAAATGATATATCTTTTAATAGCAATGTGGGTATATCCTACCTTACCAGATAAAATGTTAATGGTTATTGCAATGATTTTTGGAGCTCATTTATTACCTTATAGTTGGTTATATGAGTCAAAATCATATATGTTATTTTCAATATTAATTCCAATATTATCTTTGATAGTTGGATTAAATTATTCAAATTGTATTCTTGCAATTATGATGATAATTATAGAAGTAATATTTAGTGTACTATTACACTTGGAAAATAAAAAAATTAATTAGTTAAAACAATTTTTGTGAATTAGATAAATAGTAATTTGCAGAAAATATAAGGAGGATTTGAATTATGAAAAAATTTTGGAAAGAAATATTAATATTAACAATACAATTATTTTTGTTTTATATTGTTCCTTTATTTGCAGGACCGACAGATATAATGGGTTTAGTAGTATTACTTATAGTTGGAACATTTATTCTTTCTATAATAATATCTAGTATATCTAAAGAAAAAGTAAAATATTTTTATCCTTTAGTTGTTTCAATATTATTTATACCATCAATCTTTATTTACTATAATGAAACAGCTTTAATTCATATAGTTTGGTATTTTGTTGATTCCTTGATTGGTTTAGTAATGGGAACAATTATTTATAAATTAACTAATAAATAATTAAACAAATTACAATTTATATGACTATTTAAAAGATTATCAATATAAAAAAGATAATCTTTTATTTTTACTATAAAAAATTTGATAACACAATTAAAGATATTATAAATATAAATCTAACTTATTAAATATGTGTGATTAGCAAGAGTTCAATATGAACTCTCATTTTTTTGGCTTTTTCGCAAAATGCAACAAATTTCGACATAATGAATATGATACAATGTTTATATAATATAGATACAAAATATATCGTTTCAAGAGAGTAACTACGTGGAAGTTTTATAGGTTGAAGTTTAAAGGCAATCAATATAACTACTTACAATACTTTTTCCTAAATATTTCTGAATTTGAATGTTATATATTGTTGGATAATAAATAAAAGAGCATGATCTTTAGTAGCGGCTGTCGTAGTCCTCCAAAGTTCGATTTGAAAAATTCAAGTCGAATGGAGGAAATAATGAAAAGAGAAAATAAAAAAATTTCAATTTACTAGCAACAAATAGGGGTTAAAAGTAGGAAACAAGTGAGAGGGTAAAATCTCTTACTTGTTTTTCTTTCATGTGGAACAATTGAGAACAAGTCTGAATTCAGGCAGGATTAATTCTAGAGGAGTAGTGTAGCTGACTACCATTTAATGAATAGAAATATGAGTAAAACAGATAAAGTACATAAATGAATGTATATACTGCATCCATTAACAAAATGGGATAGATTTATTGAAATGTTTGAAAGTTATATTAAAAGTACTATTAAAGAAAACTAATAGAAGTATGTACTAGAAAAAAATGAATAAATAAGTATTTTGTACATAATTATTAAAGTAGAGGTGCATAGAATGGAAATCAATATTAAAGATAATAATGTTACAAAAGAAAAAAGAGTTAAAAATACCGAAAATCTAGAATTTTCTGTTGCATTTAGTGAAAATGGAGATAGCTTTCAAAATATAATGGAAAGAATTTTAATTAATAAATTAACAAATAGTACAAATAAAGAATAAATCTTGATTTTCACCCCTATATAGAGTAAATATATAGAGGTGTTTATAATAGTTAGGAGGCTGTTTTGAACATCAAAAAAGAAAATAATCAAGAATACATAGCTGCAATTTACATTCGATTAAGTAAAGAGGACGGTGATAAAGAAGAAAGTGAGAGTATTGTAAATCAAAGAAAAATCATAAAGGCTTATGCAAAAGAGAATAAATATAAAATATATGATGAATATGTAGATGATGGTTATACTGGTACGAATTTCAATAGACCTGCTTTTAAAAGGATGATAAATGATATGGAAAACAAAAAGATAAATATGGTTATTACTAAAAGTTTATCAAGATTAGGAAGGGATTATATTGAAACTGGTAGATATATTGAAACAATATTTCCAGAGAATGAAATAAGGTATATTGCAATTCTTGATGATGTTGATACTTTTTTAGATAAGAATTGCGATACAGTTGCATTTAAAAACATAATGAATGACTATTATGCTAAAGAGACATCTAAAAACATCAAAAAGACTAAAAATAGAAAGAAATTAGAAGGGTTTTATTATACTTCTTATGCCCCATTTGGATATAAAAAGGTAAGTAAATCTGGAAATTTAGAAATTGATGAAGTACAAGCTGAAATAGTAAGGAAGATATTTGATTTATTTATTAATGGATATGGTACATATCAAATTGCAAGGATACTAACAGATAACAAAGTTCAAACACCAGGATTGCAAATGAAAATGACCAGTGTAGTTAATAATATAACTAATACAACAGATAAATGGAATCATAATTCAATAAGAAGAATATTAGAAAATCAAATATATATTGGAAACTGTGTTCAGAATAAGACTAAAAAAATAAGTTATAAAAGTAAAAAAATGATAAGTCTGTCAGAAGAGGAATACACTATAAC
The DNA here is from genome assembly GCA_947626025.1 of uncultured Clostridia bacterium. Lineage (GTDB taxonomy): Bacteria > Bacillota > Clostridia > TANB77 > CAG-508 > CAKPSH01. The sequence goes on along the minus strand of CANQQQ010000014.1, from coordinate 8,471 downwards.
AAAAAATCATCATGAACCGATTATTAGTGAAGAAAAATGGGATATAGTTCAAAAAATGCTAAAGATTCATAAGAATTCAAAAATAAGAGAAACAGATGTTATATTTAAAGGTTTATTGTATTGTACTCATTGTAATAATAAATTAAGTATTAGAACAAAAGTAAATCATAATAAATCAGGCGATACAACTAGAAGATATATCTTATGTGGTACAGCAGCCAAAAAAAACTCTAATAAGGTTTGTTTCAAAAGATATATTAACTATGAAACTTTTGAAGAAAAAGCAATTTCAAAAATAACACAAACATTAGAATTATATATAAATTCTAAAGCCTTTAAAGATGAAGACGCTTTGAAAAAGATACTAGAAACTCAAAGCAATAAAGGAAGTATTATAACAAAAATAGACAAGTTAGAAAAAGATTTGGAAAATGTAAATAAAAAAATAACAACATTATATAATGATAAACTAAATGGGTTAATAGAAGCTCAAGATTATAGCTTGTTTTCTGATAATCTAGTTAATGAAAGGCATAGAATAGAGGAGGCATTATATGAAACTAGAAATGAATTAGCTATCTTTCAAGAAGATGCTGATAGCAATAGAATAAAATCTGATATGCAAAAAGTAATCAAGGAAATCCTTAAAAGTAAAGAATATACGAAGGAAATTATAAATCAAATAGTAAATCGAATTGAAATTGATAAAGACAACCATGCAGTAATATATTTTAATTTTTATGAATTAAATTGTATAGGAGGAAAACTGGATGTCAAACAAGCAAGTGGTTTATAATGTGGCGATATATTTAAGGTTAAGTAAAGATGATGGAGACAATATTGAAAGCGAAAGTATAACAAATCAGAGAAAAATAATCAAAGACTATATTAATAAGCATCAAGAAATGAAATTATATAATGAGTATGTTGATGATGGGTATAGTGGAGCAAATTTTAATAGACCTGCTTTTAATAAAATGCTACGAGACATTGAAGCAAAAAAGGTTAATATGGTTATTACTAAAAATTTAGCAAGATTAGGTAGGAATTATATTGAAACAGGTTCATATATCGAGAAATATTTTCCGGATCATAGAGTTAGATATATTGCTATTTTAGATAGAGTTGATAATTTTAAAGATAGTGTAAATAATGATTTTATTCCAATTAAGTCTGTATTTAATGAAAAACATTGCAGAGATACATCTGTAGCAGTGAAAAAGACTAAAAGGAGAAAAATGCAAGAAGGCTTTTACGCTTGTACTACAGCACCATTTGGATATAAAAAAGATTTAGATAATTCTGGCAAATTAATTATAGATGAAGAAAGTAGTAATACTGTTAAGAAAATTTTTGAATTAAAGGAACAGGGATATACTACACCTCAAATCGTTAAATATCTTGATAGTAATCATTATAAAACTCCTGCTGAATATTTAAACATAAAAGGACTAGAAAATGTAAAAGATAAAAATGTATGGAGAAGGAGTTCCGTTACAAGAATATTAGGAAATAAGGTTTATCTAGGACATTGTATAAGAGGTAAATCTCAAAACATAAGTTACAAGTCAAAAGATAGGATATACGTTAAAAGAAATGATTTTATTATAATAGAGAATACGCATGAACCTATTATTTCTGAAGAAACATTTAACAAAGTACACAATATAAATAAATATGGAACTATACAAGCACATAATGGGACTAATTATCTATTTAGAGACTTCGTTTATTGTAAAAATTGTGGCAAGAAACTAATTTTTAAAAAAGAAAGAAAAAAAGTATATATATACTGTAGAACTAATAGCGAAAATTCTAAATTATGCAATAATGGATGTAAGATTAATTACGAACAAGTTGAAGATAGAATCTTTGAATTTATAGTACATATGTATAAAGAATATTTTGAAAATTCAAAATCAAAGGACAACCTATATAAAAAATATACAGAAAGCACTATAAAAGAAGAAGTTAATAATTTAGAAAGCCTTAAAGGAGATTTAAGGAAAATAAATTTTAAAATTACTTCACTATATAATCAAAGACTATCTGATAACATAAAAGAAGTTGATTATAAAGACAGGTATAATACTTTATCTGTACAAAGAAAAGATACAACAGAAAAAATATCTCAAATTGAAAAAGAAATAGAAGACAATAAATTAAAACTAAGCACTTTAAATCAAAAGAAAATCATATTGAAGAAAGTTAGTAAACTGGAAAAGGATGATTTAAAAAAATTCAATATGGGAGAATTGATAAAAAAGATTGAAGTATTTGAAAGAGAAATTTATATCTATTTCAACTTTTCAGATAGTGAGATAATAAAGTTCTGATATCTAAATTGTATGGTTTATAATTGAATTATACAATTTAGATAAGAAGAAAATTAATAAAGTATAAAAATTTTTAATTCAAAAAAATAAAATTGAAAAATACATTTTCAATTTTTTAAATTCAATATTTTTGTGTCATTATTGTACATCATAATCATTAGCAGAAACTACACATATAGCTTTTAACATATCATTAACGCTTAAGTTTTCTCTAGGATCTAACCAAATTTGAGAACCACCCATAGATCGTGCATTTTCGCTACATGGTATAGGAGTATCTAGTGTAATATCGCCTCTATCTAAGGCTTCCATTATAAGTAAAATAGACATTACTTTTGTTACACTTGCAGGACGTAATTGTTCATGAATATTTTGTTCATATAATATTTGACCAGTAGATTGTTCAATTAATATGGCTGATGTAGATTCTAAATTAAGAGATGAGGAATTAGTATTAGCTGATACAATAGCAGATGAATCAGAATCTATAAGACTTGACCAAATATATTCATAAGATGAAGCATAGGAATGACAAGTATAAAATGCTGAAATAAAGATTATTACAAAGAAATATATAATTTTTTTAAAACGCATAAGACCTCCAATCTAGTTATTATAAGACTATACAATGCTTTTTATTAATATATATGTTTGAAAAATATAAAATATTCAAAAAAGTTTTACTTTTTAAATAGACAAAAAAATCCAGCAAAATTTGATAAAATATATATAAAAAATCTCAATAGGAAAATATTGGAAATTGTCTTAAAAAAAATTAAAAAAATTCTATTGCAAATATAATTTTTTTAATGTTATAATAATTATAACGATTTACAAGAGAAGGAGATGTTATAAAATATGTTAAAAAAAATAGGAGATTTCAAAGGAATTGATATTGAGGTAATAAAAGGTTTTAATAATATCGTTTATTCTGGTTTATTAGATGAAGCACCTGCAGAAATAAAACAAATGAATTATATTAGAACAGAACCAAATGTAAAGAATAGTAAATTAGTATTTGTTGTATAGTTAATAAATAATATAAATAAGAGCACACATAGTGTGCTCTTATTGTTTTGAAATTAAGTGAAACTATTGCAAAAAATGTTAGTTCCATATATAATTGTGATATAAAAAAGAAGGAAAGATAATGAATAATGGATGAAAATAGTATAGTAAAATCAGATATAGAAAGTCTTGAAGAAGAACAAATTGAAAAATCTTTAAGACCTAAAAATTTAAATGAATATATAGGACAAACTAAAGTCAAGGAAAGTATGAAGATATATATAGAAGCAGCTAAAAAGAGAGGAGAACAATTAGATCATGTATTGTTATATGGACCTCCAGGACTTGGAAAAACTACATTGTCTAACATTATTGCACATGAAATGAATTCAAATATAAAGGTAACTTCTGGTCCTGCAATTGAGAAACCAGGAGATTTGGCTGCTATACTTACAAATTTAAGTGAATTTGATATTTTATTTATTGATGAGATACACAGATTAAATAGATCAGTAGAAGAAATATTATATCCAGCACTTGAAGATTATTCTTTAGATATAGTTATAGGAAAGGGTCCATCTGCTAGGTCAATAAGATTAGATTTACCGAAATTTACATTAATAGGAGCAACCACTAAAGCAGGTTCACTTACAACGCCTTTAAGAGATAGATTTGGTATTGTATCTAGACTCGAACTATATAGTGAAGATGAATTAAATGATATAGTTAGAAGATCAGCTAAAATTCTAGATGTGGAGATTGATGAGAGAGCAAGTGCGGAGATTGCAAGACGATCAAGAGGAACCCCAAGAATTGCAAATAGGTTATTAAAAAGAGTTAGAGACTATGCATCTGTATTAGGCGATGGAACGATAACCTTAAAAATTGCTAAAACAGCTTTAAATAACTTAGAAATTGACGAAATAGGCTTAGATGAAATAGATAGAAAGATATTAGACACAATAATCTCTAAATTTAATGGAGGACCTGTAGGAATAGATGCTATTGCAACAACTATAGGAGAAGAAGTTGACACAATTGAAGATGTTTATGAACCATATTTAATTCAAATTGGTTTTATCTCGAGAACCACTAGAGGAAGAATTGTTTTACCTGACGGATATGCACATATGGGATATAAGTATGAGAAGTAAGATAGGAGGAACAATGAAAAAAATATCTGTTATAGTACCAATGTATTATGAAGAAGAAGTGGCAATGGAATGTTATAGAAGAATAAAAAGTGTTTTGATAGGATTAAGTAATGAATTCGAACATGAAATAATATTTATCAATGACGGAAGTAAAGATAAAACATTGGATATTTTAAAAGGTATAGCCATTGATGACAAGCTTGTGAAAATAATATCTTTTTCAAGAAATTTTGGACATCAAGCTGCTGTAACTGCTGGAATTAAAAATTGCATTGGAGATGTTGTTATTATAATAGATGCAGACATGCAAGATCCACCAGAATTAATTGTTGAAATGATTGATAAATGGAAGCAAGGCTATAAAATAGTGTATGCAAAAAGGAAAAAAAGAAAAGGAGAAACACCACTTAAGTTAATAACAGCAAAGATGTTTTATAAAACTCTAAATTCATTATCAAATGTTGAAATACCAAAAGACACAGGTGATTTTAGATTAGTTGATAAAGAAGTAATTGAAGTAATTAAGGAATTGCCAGAGCATAATAAATTTTTAAGAGGTTTATTTAGCTGGGTTGGATATAGTCAAACACCAATAGAATATGAACGCAAAGAAAGGTATGCTGGAAAAACTAAATATCCATTAAGAAAAATGTTGAAATTAGCAGCAGATGGAATAATAGGATTTTCTACAAAACCATTAAGGATGGTTGGAGTATTAGGAATATTTTCAATATTAGTTTCAATAATAATCTTAATTTATTCACTATTATCTTATGCATTTAAATGGAACAACTTAACAGCAGGGTGGACTTCAATAATGATAACAGTTACATTCTTTGCAGGAGTACAATTAATGTCGTTATGGATAATGTCTGAATATATTGCAAGGATTTATGATGAGAGTAAAGCTAGACCTGAATATATAATTGAAGAAAAAATTAATTTCGATTAAAACAGAAAAGGACAAAAAATATGAAGAGTAAAATTATAAAAATTAGTTTTATAATATTAAGCATATTACTTATAATTCCATCAATAAAATATTTAGCTGAGAATAAAACAGTAATGGGATTTAATATATATTTTAATTTTTTTCTTAATAATGATATAAGTAAAATTTTATCAACATCTATTTTTTTAATACTATTTATATTACTGATAATAATGTATTTTATAATAAATAAAACTAAATGCTTTAAAGATGTAAAAAGTATATTAATATTTATTACTATAATTGGCATGATATTTACTATTATGCTACCATGGACTAGCTCAGATATATTTTATTATATGGGTGTCGGAGAATTAGATTCTAAATATAATCAAAATCCATATTACACTACGATGAGAGAATACTATGAAGAGAATGAAGAATACATAGATGATGATATTTTATTACAAGGTGCAAATAATTATTGGGGTAACACGACAGTAGTTTATGGACCTATAGCTCAGTTATTTTTTAAGATTTGTTCTTTTTTATCATTAAAAAACATTACTTTAGCTTTATTTATTTTTAAGTTCTTAAACTTAGTTATACATGTAATCAATAGTTACTTATTTTATAGGATAAGCGGAAAAAGCAAATTTGCAAGTATTTATGGATTAAATCCATTTATATTGATTGAAGCGATATCCAATGTTCATAATGATATTATAGTATTATTTTTTATTTTATTGACTTTATATTTTCTGCTAAAAAGAAAAAATTTATTTTTAAGTATAATTTGCTTGGCATTGGCAACGGGAATTAAATATTTTACGGTATTATTATTACCAATTATAATATTATATCACTTTAGAAAAGAAAATAAATTAAGCATAAGATTTTTACGATGTATAGAATATGGATTGATGTTTATAGTTATATTTGCACTTGAATATATATTGTATTTTAATGATTATCAAATATTGCTAGCAATGATGCCTCAAACTTCAAGATATGCAAAATCAATATATGCATTAATATTACAACATAACAATGACTTATGTATGAAAGTAAGGTATATAGCTTTAGCGATTTTTGCATTATACTATTTTATATTTTGTATAAATTTGATAACTGAAAAGAACATAAGGTTTTACAAGACAATAAGGAAATATAATATTGTATTAATTTTATTTTTATTAATATTAACGAATTTTCAACAATGGTATTTAATATGGCTATTTGCAACTATTATTTGGCAAAAGCCAAATACGATAAGGAATATTATAGGTTTAAGTTTATGTACAGAAATTGCTAATTGTGTATATATGTTTATGTATGAATCATATAAATTTGATGAATATTTTGTAGAAATAATTATTGCGTTATATATAGCATGGAAAATTATAACAAATAAAAATATAAGTAAATTAAATGTAGAAAGGAAAGAACTGAAATGAAGTTATTAATGCATACTTGTTGTGCACCTTGTAGTGTATATTGTATTGATAGTTTAAGAGAAGAAGGGATAGAACCAACAGTATATTGGTATAATCCCAATATTCATCCATATATCGAGTATAAAACTAGAAGAGATACATTAAAAGAATATACTAAAAATATTGGGATTGAAGCTATTTTTCATGATGAATATGGACTAGATGAGTTTTGTAAAAATGTTGTATGTGATTTAGAAAATAGATGTATTAATTATTGTTATAAAGTTAGATTAGAAGATACTGCAAAATATGCTAGAGATAATGGGTATGATACAATTAGTACGACATTACTAGTAAGTCCTTATCAAAAACATGAGTTTATATATGAGTTAGGAGATAAAATTGCAAAAGAATATGGGCTAGAATTTTTATACAGAGATTTTAGAGTGGGCTTCAGACAAGGACAAGCAAAAGCAAGAGAACTAGGATTGTATATGCAAAAATATTGTGGGTGCATGTTTTCTGAGGAAGAAAGGTATAAAAACCACATAGAAAAGGATAAAAAAATGTGCTTATAATATATTATTTAGATGGAAAAAGTTATAAAATAAATAAAAAAAGTATTAATTGATAATAGGAGGAAAATATTATTGGATAATAATTTAGAGTTTAATTTTAATGAAATTATCAATATGATAGAAACTAGAAGAAATAATGCCTATAAAAAAGTAAATGAAGAACTAATTTCTTTATATTGGGATTTTGGAAAATATATAAGTGAAAAGGTAAATGATTCTAATTGGGGAGAAAAAATTGTAGATAAGTTAGTAGACTTTATGAAAAGAGAATATCCAACTATGAAAGGCTTTAATAGAGCTGGGATTTATAGAATGAAACAGTTTTATGAGACATATAAAGACAATGAAATTGTCGCTCCACTGGTGAGACAAATTAGTTGGACACATAATGTTATGATATTAGGAGCTACTAATACTATGGAAGAAAAAGAATTTTATATACGAATGTGTATAAAAAATAATTATTCCAAAAGAGAATTAGATAGACAAATTAGTAGTGGATATTTTCATAGATATATGCTTTCAGATGGAAAAGCAAATCAAAGTTTAACAAAAGCTACTGGAGAAGAGGATTATCCAAATACAAGAATATTAGATACTTATAGTTTAGAATTTTTAGACTTGCCAAATCAGTATTCAGAAAAAGATTTAAAGAAAGCAATTATTTCTAATATGAAAGATTTTATATTAGAAATAGGAAAAGATTTTACTTTTGTAGGAGAAGAATATAGAGTACAAGTTGGTGGACAAGACTTTTTCATAGATTTACTGTTCTATAATAGATCATTAAGCTGTTTAGTAGCATTTGAATTAAAAATAGGTGATTTTCAACCAGAATATATATCAAAAATGGATTTTTATTTAGAGGCATTAGATAGACAAGAGAAAAAAGAAAATGAGAATCCAAGTGTAGGAATAATTTTATGCAGTGGTAAAAATGAACAAGTTGTAGAATATGCAATGAGTAGAACAATGTCACCAACTATGGTATCACAATATACTTTAAAATTAATTGATAAAAAACTTTT
>CANQQQ010000013.1 GCA_947626025.1 uncultured Clostridia bacterium | reverse complement strand
ACACATTGTGTTTTGAGGGGGTTAAAATGTATATAAAAAAATTATTTAAAGTATTTACCTAATAGAACATTGACATATTCATTATAAAGAGTTTGAATATCCAATTCTTTTTGTGTTTTAATTTTATATAATAAACTTGAACAAGTAAAACCAAAAACACTAGAAGCAAGTACTTGAGGATCAACGTTTTCAAGTTCACCATTATTTAAACCATCTTGGATAATATTTTCAATAATATTTATATAATCAAAAACATAATTTTTACAAGCAATGTTTCTAGCTTCATTTCCCCAAATTTGACTTAGCAATATGGTTATAAAATCTTCATATTTAACCATAATTTTGATTTGTATTAATATTATAGCTTTTAATTTATCCACAACATTATCCACTTTTGAGGTTTTAATTAAAATACTATTTTTTAAAAGCTTCATGCCTTCTTCAACAAGAAAGTTAAAGATTTCGTCTTTGCTAGAAAAATGATAATAAAGTGTGCCTTTAGCAACTCCAACTACAGAGGTTATTTCTTCAATACTAGTGGCATCATATCCTTTTTTAGCGAATAACCCCATAGATGTTTCAAAAATTTTTCTTTTTGTCTTATTCATAAAAAATATCATTCCCTTCTTGTAAAAATCTACGATAGAAAATAAGCAAGTATTGATAAACAATACTTGACTTATTTGTTTATTTATTCTAGCAGACAATCAAGTCTTCACGTCCTGCACCTGTTCCTATAAACTTAATTGGAACTTCTAGAACTTCTTCGATTTTTGCTAGATATTTTTGTGCATTTATAGGTAAATCTTCTCTTGTTTGACAATTAGATAAATCACCGAAATTTCCTTCAAATTCCTCATAAACTGCTTCACAATTATTTAAATAATCTGGATTTGTAGAAAAGTCAGTAGTTATTTTTCCCTTATGATTATAAGCAACACATAATTGTATTTTATCGAATTTTCCTATTGTATCCATATGATTTATTGCTATTCCTGTTATTCCGTTAATCATAACTGAATATTTTACAGCAACTAAATCTAACCAACCACAACGTCTAGGTCTCTTAGTTGTTGTTCCATATTCATGTCCAAGTTCACGAATTTTGTCTCCTGTAGAATTTAACTGTTCTGTTAAGAATGGTCCAGCACCAACTCTAGAAGAGTATGCTTTGATAACACCATATATTTCTCCAATATCTTTTGGACCTATACCAGAACCTGCACAAATTCCTCCCATTGAAGGGTTTGATGAAGTAACATATGGGTAAGAACCAAAATCAATGTCTAATAATGTTGCTTGTGCTCCTTCGCAAAGAAGTTTTTTATTATTTCTTATACAGTTATGCAATAAAACAACAGTATCAACAACATAAGGTTTAAGTATTTCTGCATATTTAGAATATTCTTCAATAATTTGATTTGCATCCATTTGTTCTTTACCATATAGTGCAAATATTTTATTCTTATTTTCAACATTTCGTATAACACAATTTTTAAATCTTTCAGGACTTATAAAATCTTGAACTCTTATTCCTGAACGTTCAAATTTATCACAATATGCAGGTCCAATTCCACGAGCTGTTGTACCAATTTTATCTGAACCTCTATTTTCCTCTAATAGTTTATCCATAGCTATATGATATGGCATAATTATATGTGCCTTATCACTAATTTTTAGATTTGAAACTGAAATATTATGAGCTTTTAAGTTTTCAATTTCTTCAATTAAAACTTTAGGATCAATAACTACACCATTGCCAATTACTGCCAAAGTATTTTCATTAAGAATTCCTGATGGAATTAGGTGAAAAGCATATTTAACACCATCAACTTCGATAGTATGACCAGCATTATTTCCACCTGTACAACGTATTGATACATCAGCATTTGTTGATAGATAGTCTATTATTTTTCCTTTTCCTTCGTCTCCATAAAAAGCGCCTAATACGACGTCAACTTTAGACATAGGACCTCCTTTAGATAAATCAAATTTATCATAATTAATTTTAAGCGCTGTTCTATAATAGGAAGGCTATAATTTCCTATTATAGAACTAGCTACAATCATAAAACTAAAGCCAAATATAAATGCATAATAAGAGTTTATACTAAACCGCATATATTATCTAATAAATCAAGAAAAAAGTCAATAGTAATTGTAATATGATGAATTATATGATAAAATATATAATGTTTTTAAGAACAATAAAAATTGTTCATGGAAAGGAAGATAAAAATGGAAAATGAAATATATGTAACACCTTTGAGCGGAAGATATGCAAGTAAGGAAATGAATAAAATATGGTCTCCAAATGCAAAATACTCAACATGGAGAAAACTATGGGTTGCACTTGCAGAAACAGAAAAAGAACTAGGGATAGATATTACTGACGAACAAATTAATCAAATGAAGGAAAATATATATAATATTGATTATGATATTGTGGCAGAAAGAGAAAAGGAATGCAGACATGATGTAATGAGCCATGTATACGAATTTGGACTAAAATGCCCTGAGGCAAAGCCAATAATTCACTTAGGTGCAACTTCATGTTTTGTAACAGATAATACAGATGTTATTTTAATGAGTGAAGCATTAAAAATTGTAAAGCAAAAATTAATTGTAGTAATTAATAATTTAAAAGAATTTGCAGAAAAGAATAAAAGTGTTACATGTTTAGGATACACACATTTTCAACCAGCACAACTTACAACAGTGGGGAAGAGAGCAACTCTTTGGATACAAGATTTATTAGAAGACTTAGAAGAATTAGAGTTCGTAGAGTCTCACATGAAATTATTAGGTTGTAAAGGTACAACAGGAACTCAAGAGAGCTTTATGAAATTATTTAAAGATGAAGAAAAGGTTAAACAAATAGATGCAAAAATAGCAGAGAAAATGGGATTTGATAAGTTTTATGCAGTATCAGGACAGACTTATACAAGAAAACTAGATTCAAGAGTTTTAAATGTATTATCTAGTATTGCTCAAAGTGCATCAAAATTTGCAAATGATATGAGATTATTACAACATGAAAAGGAATTGGAAGAGCCTTTTGAAAAAGGACAAATAGGTTCATCTGCAATGGCATATAAAAGAAACCCAATGAGAAGCGAGAGGATAAACTCATTATCAAGGCATGTTATGATATTAGCACAAGATCCAGCTATAACTAGTGCAACACAATGGCTAGAAAGAACCTTAGATGATTCTGCAAATAAAAGAATATGTGTACCAGAAGCGTTTTTAGCTATAGATGCTGTACTTATCCTTTATGGAAATATAAGTAAGAATATAGTAGTTTATGAAAATGTTATAAAAACAAATTTAATGCAAGAATTACCTTTTATGGCGACAGAAGAAATAATTATGAATGCAGTTTTAAAAGGGGGAGATAGACAAGAATTACATGAGAAAATAAGGGTATATTCTATGGAATCAGCAAGAGAAGTTAAAGAGTATGGTAGACCAAACGATTTAATAGATAGAATATCAGGAGACAGTTCTTTTGGATTAACAAAAGAGGAAATACTAAAAGCATTGAACCCAGATAATCTTTGTGGAAGAGCACCTCATCAAGTAGATGATTTCATAAAAGAAAAAGTTAATCCTGTATTAGAAAAATATGCTGACTTATTAAAATTTGAAAATATAGAAGTTAATGTATAAACGAAAAGAGGCTTTTAAATTTAAGCCTCCTTTTTTATCCAATAGGAAAAATTTATTAGGTAACTGATATTAAAAAAATAGGGAAAACAAAAAGTGGTCAAAGACCACTTTGTTTTTAATATCGAATAATATACTAAAATTTCTTTCCTGTTAATCTTTCATAAGCTTCAATGTATTTTGCTCTTGTAGTGTCTATAACTTCTTGTGGAATTGGTGTTGGATTTTCAGCATTCCAATTATTTTGCTTTAACCAATCTCTCATATATTGTTTATCAAAACTTTTTTGAGAACGTCCAACTTCATATTCATCTGCTGGCCAGAAACGACTAGAGTCAGGAGTTAAAACTTCATCTCCTAAAACTAAGTTTCCATTTTCATCTAATCCAAATTCAAATTTTGTATCAGCTATTATGATACCTTTTGTTAATGCATAGTCAGCACATTTCTTGTATATTTCTATTGTTTTAGATTTTACTTTTTCTGCCAAATCTTTTCCAACTAAATTGCACATTTCTTCAAAGGTTATATTTTGATCGTGACCTTCAGCAGCTTTTGTTGTTGGAGTAAATATTGGTTCAGGTAACTTTTGAGATTCTTTTAGTCCTTCTGGAAGTTTTATTCCGCAAACTTCGCCACAATCTTTATAACTTTTCCAACCAGAACCTGTGATATATCCTCTAACTATACATTCAACAGGAACCATTTTTAGCTTTTTTACTAGCATACTTCTTCCTTCAAATTCAGGTGTTCTAAATTCTTCTGGAAAATCTTTTAATTCTGTTGCGATGATGTCATTTGGAATAATATCTTTTACATAATTGAACCAGAATTCAGAGATTTTGTTTAAAACTTGTCCTTTGTTTGGAATCATACAAGGTAGAATAACATCAAATGCAGATATTCTATCTGATACTACCATCATTAATTTGTCATCTTCTACACCATAAATTTCACGAACTTTTCCACTACTAATTTTATTCATTTTATCATTTCCTTTCTTTTATATTACATTTGATTTAGATATTCTTTATATCCTAATTTTTGTAATTTTTCATTTTTACTTAATACTGCAGTTTCCATTGATTTTTTGTAATCTATAATTTTATTACGAAGTTCATCATTTGAGGTAGCAAGTATAGTCACGGCTAATATTCCTGCATTTTTTGCTCCATCCACTGCAACTGTTGCAACAGGTATTCCTGATGGCATTTGAACTATTGAATATAAAGAATCTATACCATCTAATTTAGAATGAATTGGAACTCCTATTACAGGACAAGGTACTTGTGCTGCAAATACTCCAGGAAGATGGGCTGCGCCTCCTGCACCTGCTATTATTACTTTTACTTTTCTATCTTTTAAACTTTGTGCATATTTTGCAGATTCTTCTGGGCATCTATGAACTGATAAAATAGTCATTTCATAGCTTATTCCAAATTCCTCTAAAACTTTTGCTGAGTTTTGCATTACAGATAAATCGGAATCACTACCCATAATGATTGCAACATCTACATTTTTTTCCATATAAATCTTCCTTTCTTAGATTATTTTTTTACTCTATATCTGAAAATTTTTTCAAAACATTTATTAATTGTATCTTTTCTGCTGCCTGAACACGAGCAGATAAATCCTCTGGAGTATCTTCTGGATACACATCAACCATAGTTTGGCTTATAATATCTCCACTATCGTATTTTTCATTAACATAGTGAAGAGTAACTCCACTTTTCTTTTCACCTGCAGATATTACTGCACGATGTACATTCATTCCATACATGCCTTTACCACCATAATTTGGAAGTAAGGCAGGATGAGTGTTTATAATTGTGTATTTATGTATAAGACCTGGACCTATTAATTTTAAATAGCCTGCAAGAACAATTAAATTTATATCGTATTGTGAAAGAACGTCTAATAGCTCATTGTCTATATCGTTATTATTTTTACTTTTTATTATATAAGTTGGGATATTGTCCTTTTGAGCGCGAGAAAGCGCATAGGCATTAGGATTGTTAGATACAACCAATTGAATTTTGGCTTTTAAATTTCCAGAATTTATGTTATCAATAATTGATTGTAATGTAGTACCATTTCCAGAAGCGAAAACAACTAAATTATACACAATATTGACCTCCAATTTAGCAACTCAAATGCTTAATAAATTTAATATAAAAAACTTGAATTATGGAAATATTATAATACAGAGCGAAAAAAAAGTCAATTTTTTTCGTAAAAGTATATACTTTTTATGGAAAAAAAGGTATAATAAATATTTGTAGGGGATATTATTAATCGTCTAGAATTTTAAGAAATTACTTGAAAAATCATAGTTATAAAAGAAATGGATGGAGAACAAAATGTTCAAGAAATTAAAAGAAGAATGTGGAGTATTTGGAATATATTCTAAACATTCATATGAAAATTTAGCAGGTATTATAAGCGCAGGGCTTTCGTCATTACAACATAGGGGAGAAGAAAGTTGTGGAATTGCTATTAATAAAGATGGAATTTTTTCTTATCATAAAGATTTAGGCTTAGTATCTAAAGTATTTCCAGAACATGTTTTAGAAGAATTACCACAAGGGAAAATGGGAATAGGACATGTTAGGTATTCAACAACTGGTGAGGCTAGAAAAGCAAATGCTCAACCAATGGTTATAAGACATAAAAAAGGAAATTTAGCAATAGCACATAATGGCAATATATTAAATGCTTATGAGCTTAGACAAGAATTAGAAGAAAAAGGAGCAATATTTACAACAACAAGTGATACAGAAGTTATAAGCTATATAATAGTACAAGAAAGATTAAAAACAAAATCAATAGAAGAAGCTATTGAAAATGCTATGAAGAGATTTAAAGGTTCATATGCATTAGTAATTATGACTTCTAAAAAGTTAATAGCAGTTCGTGATCCACAAGGATTTAGACCGCTTTGTATTGGTAAAAATGAAGATGAGTTTGTTTTTGCATCTGAAAGTTGTGCTTTAGATTTAGTAGGAAGTGAATTTGTAAGAGATGTAAATCCTGGAGAAATTGTGGTTGTAACGAATAATGAGATGCAATCAATTCAAACAAATATCAGTGACAAAAGGGGATTGTGTTCATTTGAATATATTTATTTTGCAAGACCAGATTCAATAATTGATGGAATAAGTGTACATAAATTTAGAGAAGATGCGGGAAGGATGTTAGCTCGCCAAAAGCCAGTAGATGCAGATATAGTTGCAGGTGTGCCAGATTCAGGTTTAGATGCAGCATTAGGGTTCTCAAAAGAATCAGGTATCCATTATGATATGGTATTTACAAAGAGTAAATATATTGGTAGAACATTTATACAAAATTCACAGGGAGAAAGACAAAGATTAGTTGGTATGAAGTTAAATCCAATAAAAACTGTTGTAAAAGGTAAAAAGATAGTTCTAATTGATGATTCAATAGTTAGAGGAACAACGATAACAAGAATTATAACAAGATTAAGAGAAGCAGGAGCAAAGGAAGTACATTTAAGAATTGCAGCCCCAGCATTTGTAGATGTGTGCTATTTTGGAACAGATATAGATGATAAAGAGAGATTAATTGCATATAATAAGTCAGTAGAGGAAATAAGAAAAGAAATAGGTGCTGATTCATTAGAATATTTAAGCCTAGACAGTCTGAAAGAAATAACTAAGGACTGTAATGTAAAAGGCTTATGTACAGGATGTTTTACAGGAAAATATCCTATACCAGTACCAGGAGAAATCCAAAAAGATAGGTTTGAAGCAATTAAATTATAATATTACTAACACGATTAATTTTAAATTAATCGTGTTATGTTTTTTTATCATATAATTTAAATTTATAAATTAAAATTTTGTATATAGAAGTTATCTCATTTTTTATAATGCCGAATATAATAATATTAAGTCGAAATAAAGGAGGCATTAAATGAGTAAGAATATATTAAGCGTTAAAAATATAACTAAAATTTATCAAGCAAAAAATGGAGAAACAATAGCACTAGATAACATAGATTTAGATATAAAAAAAGGAGAGTTTGTTAGTATTATAGGCCCAAGCGGATGCGGAAAATCAACTCTCCTTTCTATTATTGCAGGATTAGAAGAAAAAAATACAGGTGAAATATACTTAGATGGTAAAAAAGTTGACGGAATATCTAGTGAGATAGGATATATGTTACAAAAAGATAGCCTATTAGAATGGAGAACTATATATAATAATGTTATTTTAGGATTAGAAATAAGAGGAATTAAAACTAAAGAAAATGAAGAATATGTAAATAATTTATTAAAAAAATATAATTTATATGAATTTAAAGATAAATATCCTACCCAGTTATCAGGAGGAATGAGACAAAGGGCAGCACTTATAAGAACACTAGCAGTAAAACCAAAGCTTTTATTGCTAGATGAGGCTTTTTCTGCGTTAGATTATCAGACAAGAATAATGGTAACAAAAGATGTATATGAAATCTTAAGAGAAGAAGGAATAACTGCATTAATTGTAACTCACGATATATCAGAGAGTATTAGTTTATCTGATAGAGTAGTAGTTCTAAGTAAAAGACCAGCAAAAATTAAAGCAATACATGAAATTAAATTTGATATGCAAAATAGAACTCCTATCAATTGTAGAGAAAGACCAGAATTTAGCAAGTATTTTGACACCCTATGGAAGGAGTTGGATATAAATGGATAATAAAAATATTTCAGCAGATAGAAAAAAATATCTTAGAAAAATAAGAATAAATAAAATTACAATATTAATTACGCAAATACTCTTATTAGTAGCATTTATTGCATTATGGGAAATATTAGCAGATGCTAAAATAATTAATAGTTTTATAACAAGTAGTCCAAGTAGAATTTTGAATACATTTTTGAATATGAGTGATAGTAATCTAATGATGCATATTGGTGTTACGGTATATGAAACAATAATAGGATTTATAGCAGGAACACTTTTAGGTGTAATTATTGCAATATTATTATGGTGGTCTGAGTTTTTATCAAAGGTTTTAGAACCATTTTTAGTTGTACTAAGCAGTTTACCAAAGACAGCATTAGGACCAATAATAATTATATGGGTTGGAGCTGGCACTCCAGCTATAATTGTTATGGCTATTGCTATTTCTTTAGTCGTAACAATACTAGATATGTCCAATGGATTTTTAAATACAGATAAAGAAAAAATAAAAATGGCTAAAAGTTTTAATGCTAGTAAACTACAATTATTAACTAAAATAGTAATACCAAGCAATATATCTACTTTTATTAATACTTTAAAGGTAAATATAGGATTATCACTTGTAGGTGTAATTACTGGTGAATTCTTAGTTTCAAAAGCAGGATTAGGATATTTAATTGTATATGGTGGTCAAGTATTCCAACTAGATTTAGTAATGACAAGTGTAATTATTTTAGGTATTGTAGCAGCAATAATGTATCAAAGTGTTGTAATATTAGAAAAAATTATCTTAAGAGAAAAAAAGTAGATTATAGTTTTAGATTAATATGGACATAGATTTTTGCGTTTATAATCACCAAAAATCTATGTCTTTTTTATATAACAGGAAAATTAGACTTCTGTATTAGATTAAAAGCTATAATTGCTATTGCATTTGAGATTTATTTGTTTCATGTTCAAAATCAAATCGACAAGAATAGAGGACGGTTAAATAACAAGTACATTAAGTTATATCGTTTTTGAAAATTTTTCACACATTATAAATACAAGAATAAAATATATAGAAGTTAAGAAAAAGGAGGTTTTAAATTGAACAGTAAGATTATTGCAATTATAGTAGCTATAGCTATTTTAACAGGAATTATTGGTTTCTTAATAGGTTTTGGTGTTGGTTCTATAAATAATACTAGTGCTGATACTGATACTATTGCAGCCGATACAAGTGAAACTAAGGATGAAAAAGTTACAAAGGAAATAAGTGTAATGGAAGTTACACGTTCTATTTTCTATGCACCACAATATGTTGCTTTAAGTCAAGGATTTTTTGAAGAAGAAGGGTTAAAGATAGATTTAACAACTGGTTCAGGAGCAGATTCTGTAATGACAGCGGTTTTATCAAATCAAGTAGATATTGGTTTCGCAGGACCTGAAGCTTCAATTTATGTTTATAATCAAGGAAGTACAGATTATCCAAAAGTTTTTGCTCAATTAACAAAAAGAGATGGCTCTTTCTTAGTTAGTAGGGAGAAAAATGATGATTTCAAATGGACTGATGTTAAAGGTTCTGTAATTATTCCAGGAAGAGTTGGTGGAGTACCTAATATGACTCTACAATATGTATTAAGACAAAATGGTATAGATATTGAGAAGGACGTAACTCTTGATACAAGTATAAGTTTTGATTTAATGGCAGGTGCTTTCTCAGCAGGAAATGCAGACTATGTATCATTATTTGAACCTACTGCTTCAGCTACAGAAAATGCCAAAGCTGGATACATTGTAGCATCTATTGGTGCAGAAACGGATGAAGTAACATATACAACATACTTTGCATCATCAAGTTATATTGATAAAAATAGTGATGTAATTCAATCATTCACAAATGCTATTAATAAAGGATTAAAGTGGGTAAGAAACCATTCAGCAGAAGAAATTGCAGATGCAATTGCTGAGTACTTCCCAGATACTGATAGAGATTTATTAGTAACAGTTGTTCAAAATTATATTGACATAGATTCATGGAACACAACTCCAGTTGTTTCTGAAAGTGGATTCGATTTATTACAAACTATTATGCAACAAGCAGATCAATTAGATGAAAGAGTTTCTTTCAATGATGTAGTTGATAATAGTTTTGCAGAAAAGGTAAAATAAATTTATAAGGACGACCGATGGTCGTCCTTAAATATTTAATAAATCTAAATTAAAGTATATTAAAAAAAACTCTTGCATTTTTTAAATTTTATGATACAATAATGGAGAAAATTTGTTTGATTATTGGAGGAAGTATGTTTGCATTTATAAAAGGTAGTATAGAAGAAAAATCAAGTGGATATGTAGTTATTGAAGCAGGAGGGGTTGGTTATAAAATTTTTATGCCAGAGCCGGAAATTGATACTTTAGGTGAAATAGGAGATACTGTAAAAGTACATACATATTATTGGGTACGAGAAGATAATATAAGTTTATATGGATTTTCTAGCAAAGAGGAATTAAGAATGTTTGAGATTTTGATTACTACAAGTGGTATTGGAGCAAAGTCAGCAATAACAATTTTATCTAATATTACTCCATCTAGTTTTGCTCTTGCTGTTATTAATGAAGATACACACAAACTTACTAAATTGCCAGGAATTGGTGTTAAAACTGCTGCTAGAATGATATTAGAACTAAAAGATAAATTAAAGAAACAAGAACTAGAATCAAAGGAAAATGAACAAAAAGGTGAACTAAATAAGGTTATAAAATATAATGAAAATGTTGATGAGGCGATTTCTGCTTTACAAGTTTTAGGATATAGTAAGAGAGAAGTTGAAAGAGTATTCGATAAGACAAACCTAGAAGGAATGAGTGTTGAAGATATGATTAGAAAGGGATTAACTTTACTAGGTAAGTAGAGAAAAAAATCTATTAAATAAAATGAATATAATTTGAAATTTGCACTTTTACATTAGCAAACTCAAATGAGCAAAAGACAGATTTATTTTGTTAGAAAGGAGAGAACAATATGGATCTATCACAACCATTAGCATATAGAATGATGCCAAAGACATTGGAAGATTATGTCGGTCAAGAACATATTTTAGCTAAAGACAAAATACTTTATAGAACAATAAAAGCAGATAGATTATCTAGTATTATTTTATGGGGACCTCCTGGTTGTGGAAAAACTTCTTTAGCAAAAGTTATAAGTAATACAACAAAATATCAATTCGTAAGATTAAATGCTGTAACTGCTGGAGTTTCAGATATAAAAAAAGCTATTGAAGATGCTAAAAACCCTTTTTTAAATCCTACAGGAAAATGTATTTTATTTATTGATGAAATTCATAGATTTAATAAATTACAACAAGATGCATTATTACCATATGTAGAAAACGGAACTGTAATATTGATTGGAGCAACAACAGAAAACCCTTATTTTGAAGTTAATAAAGCTCTTATTTCTAGATCAATGGTGGTTAAATTAGATCCATTGAATAAAGAAGATATATTTAAAATATTAAAAAATGCATTAATTAGTCCAGATGGATTAGCTAGTTTTAATGTAAATATTGAAGATAGTACACTAATGAAAATAGCAGAAATTTCAAATGGCGATGTTAGGACAGCACTAAACGGTTTAGAAGTTGCAGTTTTAACCACTGAAATGGATAAGAATGGAAAGATTAATATAACAGATGATG
The DNA here is from genome assembly GCA_947626025.1 of uncultured Clostridia bacterium. Taxonomy (GTDB): domain Bacteria; phylum Bacillota; class Clostridia; order TANB77; family CAG-508; genus CAKPSH01. The sequence goes on along the minus strand of CANQQQ010000013.1, from coordinate 32,734 downwards.
TTATGAAGGAAAGTGTACAGAATAGAAAAGCTATTTTTGATAAAAATGGAGACACTCACTATGATAATATTAGTGCATTTATAAAATCTATGAGAGGTTCAGATTCCGATGCTACTCTTTTTTATTTAGCAAGGGCTTTGAATGGCGGAGAAGATCCTGTATTTATGGCTAGGAGGATAGTAATTGCTGCTTCAGAGGATGTTGGACTTGCAAATCCAAATGCTTTAGTAATAGCAACTTCTGCAATGCAAGCAGTTAAGATGGTTGGAATGCCAGAAGCTAGAATAATTTTAGCAGAAGCGGCAGTTTATATTGCAGAGTCTAAAAAGTCTAATGCTACTTATCTAGGAATAAATAAGGCTCTAGATGATGTCCAAACAAAGGATACTGGCACTATACCAATGCATATAAGAAATTCTGTTGCAGAAGGAATGGAGCAATTTGGATATGGTGAGGGATATAAATATCCACACGACTATCCAGGACATGTTGTAGAACAACAATATTTGCCAGATAAAATGTTAGGAACAAAATATTTTATAAAGGATGAGAATATTAATATGTAGGAATTTTAAAAAATATATGGGTAGAATATAGATCTACCCATATATTTTTTAAAAAAGAACAATATAACCACAAAGTAAAATTAAATAAATAAGTTAAAGAAAAAACAAGTAGATTTTAAATACTTGTTTTTTCTTTATCAGGTATATATTCTAATAATTCTGAAATTTCACAATTAAAGACCTTGCAGATATTATTTAGATGTTTAACATCAATACGTTTTATTTCTTCATAATACATTTTTGAAACTGTTGCTGGTCTAATATGTGCTTGTCTAGCAAGAGCGGATTGAGTCATTTTGTTTTTTCCTAATAAATCTGATATTTTTATTTTAATCATATAAACCTCCAATATATTACAAAAAAAGTTGCAAATTAACTATTTTTGTTGTATTTTATCATTTTGTGTATTAAAATTATATAATGTATCAAGAATATAACGTTAAAGGTAATAAAAACTTGCCTAGCAGTAAAGATATACCAAAATATGGAAGTAGAGGAGAAAAATGTTCAATAAAGACAAACATATTGTTCTATTTCCTGAGTGGAAGCTAAAAAACAAGGAATACTTAAAACAACTCCAAATTTTTTTCGATAAGGTAGATAATATTGAAAACGAAAAATTGAAAAATGATATTATCTGTCAAATGCTACAATGTGATAAAATACTAACTAAAATTGCTCAGGAAAAAATAGAAGAAGCAAGTATAAAAAATTCGTAATACGCCAAAATATACTATTATGATAAAAAAAATTAGTATCGGTGTAATATCAGGATTTATAACAGGACTATTTGCAACAGGCGGAGGAACAATATTAATACCTGCATTTGTATATTTTATGAATTTATCTGAAAAGGAGGCTAGAGCAACAGCGATATGTTGTGTATTGCCAGCTACAATAGTAAGCTTTATTTTTTACTATAAGGATAAATATGTAGATATTAAATTGGGATTACTGGCAGCAGTAGGAGGAATTATAGGTGCTTTTATAGGACAAAAATTATTAAATAAATTGTCTGACAGAATATTAAAAATCTGCTTTATTATTTTTTTGATTTATGTATCAATAAGGTTTATGATATAGCAAAATGTCATAGCTTTATTAGTCCAAACAGAAAGGATTTATATACATGGTTATAATAATTGGAATAATATCTGGTATAATTACAGCATTAGGTTTAGGAGGAGGAGCTGTCTTAATTGTTGGACTTACTTTACTTTTAGGAATAGAACAACGTGTTGCACAATCAGTAAATCTACTGTTTTTTATACCTACAGCTATTACAGCAATAATATTAAATTCAAAAAGAGGGCTTATAAGATGGAAAACTGCAGTTCCAATAATAATAGCAGATACAATATGTGCAGGTATAGGTGCAAGTCTTGCTACTAAAATTGATGTTGTAATTCTTAAAAAAATGTTTGGAATTTTTTTGGGAATAATTGCAATATATGAAATATATTCCTTAATAAAACCGTATATAATTGATAAAATTAGAAATAATAAGGATATAAACAGAAAAAATAGCATGGATATAAAAAAGGAGGAACAAAAATGAATTTTGTTAAAGGAATGGTAGTTGGTACAATGATATCAGCAGGAATTATGATGATGTATACTGATGGTATGAGCAAGAGAAATATAATGAAAAAAGGAAAACAAATGGCAAAGAAAATGGGGATAATGTAGATAAAGAGGGGGCGATAATTCGTCCCCTAATGTTTATTTATTGTCGCATTTATCATTTTCTTCTGAACATTCAGAACATTCTCTTTTATCGCAAGGATGACCTGGTTTCTTATTATCACAGAAATCAAGTTCAATTCCTTTTAAACATTTTCCTTTATGATTACAATTTGCACAAACTTTAACATGTTTAACACGATTTACCCATATGTCTATGGCATATTTTCTATCTGGACAAAGAGGACCAAATACAAATTCACCATATTCATCTGTAAAAGTATGTGATACAGGTTTTCTGACTTCTTCACCTTTTTCATAACAGATTTCTACAAGTTTAACAACTGCATCAGATACAGGATCATCGCAAGAATCTTTTATAATGCCATATATTACATTTCTTTCATCTTCTGGTAATTGCACATCTAAATCAAATTGTTTACCTTTTTCAATGAACCCATTAACTTCCACAACAGGACATCTTTTAGTCATATCCATTTCCATAAAATCATTCCCTTTCGTTTTTCGTAGTATTATTTCATAATACTCTAATATATCCTATGGAATTTTATAAAATATGTTACAAAAAATATTGAAAAATATTTGTTTTTGTGGTATAAAGTTAATATAACAAAAGTAAGAAAGGAATAGAGAAAATGTCAGAAAATAGTTCAAAATCTTCAAAAAAAACAACTGAAGGAGTACGCAGTAAGGTAAAAAAAGTTGATAAAACAAAATTATTTGGTAAAATATTAGCAGGAGTACTTGCTTTTATGATGGTATTAAGTATAGCAGCAACTTGCATATATGCCATAATAAGTATGATAGGATAGGAGTAATGAATGTCAGAAAGTAATATGAATCTAAATAATAATTTTTGGATTAATATGGATAAATATATTCAAACTCTACAAAATAATCCTTTTAATTTAATGATGTTTATTTTAGATATAACTATTGTCCTTTTTGTATTAGTAAAAGTATTTAAAATTGTAAAAGATTCAAGAGCATGGCAACTATTAAAGGGAATACTTTTATTAATTGCAATTATGGCAGTAAGTTCAATATGTCATTTGTATATATTAAATTATATATTGACATCACTTATGACATATGGAGTAGTGTTTGTAGTATTATTCCAACCAGAACTTAGAAGAGTTTTAGAACAACTAGGAAGTAATAAAATAGCAAGATTTTTTGGATTTGACAAGGATTTTGCAACAAAAACAAAAGAGGATATTTACAAAGTTGCTATTGCAGCTTCTGAACTTGCAAAAGATAAGACAGGGGCATTAATTGTAATAGAAAGAGATATAAAAATAAAAGATATAATATCAACAGGAATAATAATGGATGCAGAGATATCTCCTCAATTATTAGTAAATATATTTACACCTAAAACACCTTTGCATGATGGGGCTGTTGTAATAAGTGGAGGTAGAATAACAGCATCTGCATGTATGTTGCCATTAGCTAATGATAATGATATCGCAAGAGAACTAGGAACTCGTCATAGAGCGGCTATTGGTATATCTAAAGAATCTGATGCTATAGCAATTGTTGTATCAGAGGAAACTGGAAAAATTTCGATTGCTAAGGATGGAACTTTAATAGCAGATGTTAAAGAAGATACTTTAAAGAAGATACTAATAAAAAATATAATCAGAAAAGAAAAAAACGAAACAGCACACGAAATAAAGAAAAATCTAAAAAAGTTATGAAAAGTAAAAAAGCAACAGACGAAAAATAATTTTTAAATAGGGCACGAAACATCGTGCCCTTTGATAAATTTACATTATAGAAATATATAATGATTGATAGATTTAGAAGGAGATAATATGGAGGTAGTAATTATCGGAGGAGGACCTGCTGGCATGCTCGCAGGAATAAAGTCAGCTGAGGAAGGAAATTCTGTAACTATATTTGAAAAAAATGATAATCTAGGAAAAAAGTTATTGATCACAGGAAAAGGAAGATGCAATATTACAAGCTCACTAAATATGTCCGAATTTATAAATAATATACCAGGAAATGGTAGATTTCTATTTAGTGCATTTGAGAACTTTACTAATACAGATATAATCAAACTATTGGAAGAAGAAGGACTAGAAGTTAAAGAGGAGAGGGGAAATAGAATTTTTCCGGTAACTGACAAAGCGATTGATGTACTAAATACATTATTAAAAAGAATAAAAAAATTAAAAATAGATATAAAATTGAAAGCGAAAGTTAATAGAATAATTGTAAAAGATAAAAAGGCAATAGGAATTATTTATAATGATACTGAAAAAATGTATGCAGATAAGATAATACTTGCAACAGGAGGAGTATCATATCCTGTCACTGGCTCAACAGGAGATGGATATGATATGGCTAAAGAACTTGGACATACGATTAAAGAAGTAAGACCATCATTAGTTCCATTAGAGATACATCAAAAAAATGAATGTAAAAGAATGCAAGGTTTAAGCTTAAGAAATGTTGGAATTAAGATTACTGATATTGAAAAAAATAAGTTAATATATGAGGACTTTGGAGAAATGATATTTACCCATTTTGGGGTATCAGGACCTGTAATAATCAGTTCGTCAGCACATTTAGTAAGGTATAAAAATATAGAAAATTTATTTAAAGATAAAAAAATTGTTTTATCAATAGACTTAAAACCAGCTCTAACACGAGAAAAGCTAGATGATAGAATTTTAAGAGATTTTGCAGAGTTAAAAAATAAACAGGTTAAGAACAGTCTAGATAAATTATTACCACAAAAATTAATACCAGTTGTATTAGACAGATTAGGTATTGATAAAAACAAACAAGTTAATGAAATAACTAAAGAAGAAAGAATTAATATTGTAGAAATTCTTAAAAAATTTCAGTTGAATATTTTAGGCTTTAGACCAATAGAGGAAGCGATTATAACCTCAGGAGGAATTTCTATTAAAGAAATAGATCCAAAAACTATGGAGTCAAAAATCATAGAAAATCTATACTTTGCTGGAGAAATAATAGATGTGGATGCTTATACAGGTGGTTTTAATCTACAAATAGCGTATTCGACAGGTTATACAGCTGGAACTAATTAATGTGAAAAATTAGCCATATTGGAATGGGATGATAATAATATGATAGAAAATTTTAAAACTATTAAATTTAATAATTGTGAAGAAATTGTTGAAAAAAAATCTAGATTTATTGCTAATTTAATCTATGTTGAAAATGAAGAAGATGCATTAAATAAAATTAAAGAAATAAAGAAGAAATACCATGATGCTAGGCATAATTGTTTTGCATATAGAGTATTAGAAGAAGAGAGTATTATACAAAGAAGTAGTGATGATGGAGAACCTAGTGGTACAGCAGGTGCACCAATGTTAAATATATTAGAAAAGAATAATTTAGTAAATGTTTTGGTAGTTATTACCAGATATTTTGGTGGCATTTTATTAGGTACAGGAGGATTAGTAAAGGCTTATTCAGATGCAACATTGAAAAGTATAGAGTCAAACGAACTTGTAGAAAAAGAGTCAGGCTATGAAGTGAGAATATGTTTTCCTTATACAGAGATGCAAAAAATGGAATATTTTTTAAAAAATAATAATATTAAAATAGTAAAAAAAGAATTTTTGGATAATGTAATTATTTTTGCAGAACTATCAAAAAATAATTATAAAAAAATAACAGAAAAATTTCCTGAAAATGTAAATAATAATTTGAAAATTAATATTGAAAAAAGAAAAATTATATCGAAAAATGAGACAGTATAACAATTATAGAGAAAATAACTTGAAAAATTTTCCAAAAAGTATTGCATTGTAAAATTAAAAGTACTATAATCGTAAATGTAAAAATTTTACAAATTAAAATACTTAGGAGGAATTTAAAGTGAATGAAAAAATTACAATTTTAATAGCAGATGATAATGCCGAATTTGCTAGAACATTAAGGAATTATATTGAAAAAGAGGAGGATATGCAAGTAGTAGAAGTAGCTAAAGATGGTAATGAAGCAGTAAAAATGATTGAAAAAGTACAACCAGATATTGCATTATTAGATGTCATAATGCCACATTTGGATGGATTAGGAGTATTAGAAAAAGTTATAGAATTAAATATATCAAAAAAACCAACTTGTATAATGTTATCAGCAGTTGGACAAGATAAGATTACTCAAAGAGCACTTGAATTAGGTGCAAATTATTATGTAGTAAAACCTTTTGACATAAGTCTTTTAATAAAAAGGATAAGGGAAATCAAAAATTACAAAGTGTCTCAATTCAGAACAGGTATGTCAATGCAATCTAGAGAAATAAAGGCACCTTACATAGAAATTAGGGAAAATGGTAGAAATGAGAAGGATAATTTGGAGGCTCTAGTTACAAATGTAATACATGAAGTGGGTGTCCCAGCACATATTAAAGGTTATCAATATTTAAGAGAGGCTATTATGATGGTAATTAATGATATTGATGTAATTAACCAAATAACAAAACAATTATATCCAGATATTGCAAAGAAATTTAATACTACTCCATCAAGAGTAGAAAGAGCAATACGCCATGCGATAGAAGTAGCATGGGGAAGAGGTCAGACAGAAGTTGTTGAGAGTATATTTGGATATACTGTATCAGCTAGTAAAGGAAAGCCTACGAACTCAGAGTTTATAGCAATGATTAGTGATAAATTAAGATTGGAATTAAAAAGTGCATAGATGTAAAAAACGAAAGAGATATGAAAAAATCTTTTTCGTTTTTTATATTATAATATAAAGGGCTACAATTAAAAATAATCAAAGATTTTTTTTATTTCTAAAACTAAAGCAAAGACTTATTACTATATTTTTCCTATGAAAAGCATAGTAAAATCTTGTAATTAAGTAAAAAAAAGAGTATAATTTATGTAAAGTAATTTATAAAAAGGAGTAAAAATGAAATTAAAAAATCTAATATCTTTTAAAATAATATTAATATTAACTATAATAATAGTGCTTATTACAAGTATACATACATATGTAAAAGGAAAAGAAACACAAGAATATACATTAATGGAAGATATTGATTATAGTGAAACATTAGACAATATAAAAAATCCAGAAAGAGGTTTCTATAATACAGCATTTCTTAGAATGATGCCGTCAGGAACTAAGCCAACTACTTCTGGAGCTAATTTAGTTCATTTAAGAGTAAATATTGGGGATTTCTCTTCAGCAGTTAATGGTACAGAAGATTTAGAATTAACCGAAGATGCATTAAATGCTTTAGACCAAACTCTACAAAATATAAAGAGCAGAGGAGGAAGTGTTATTATTAGATTTGCATATGATGGATTTAATGGAAAAAAAGATTTAGAGCCATCACTTGACATGATTTATAAGCATATTTCTCAATTAAAACCAATATTTTATAAAAATCAAGATGTATTAGCATATGTAGAATTAGGATTTTTTGGACCATGGGGAGAAATGCATTCAAGTAAAGTAAGTAATACAGATAATGTTAGTAGAGCTATAGATCTAATGCTTGATACAGTACCTACTAATATAAAAATAGGGGTGAGAACACCAAACTATTATGCAAAATGGCTTGGAATTGACAGATCGAAATTAAATGAAAATATTACTGTTAAAGGAACAGATGAATATAGGGTAGGATTATTTAACGATGGATATTTAGGGTCAAATAATGATTTAGGGACTTTTTTAAATAGACAAATAGAAATTGCTTGGCTTCAAAATCAAGCAACTCATACTTTTTATGGTGGGGAAGTAGTCGCTAATGCTAATCCTGCGACGAAACCAGCTATAAATACGGTTGAATATATGTCAGAAGAAGCATTTATAACACACACTACATATTTGAATTCAGAATGGAATGGCAATGTAATAAATGCATGGAAAGAAGAAACTTATAATGGCAGTGATCAACTTTATGTAGGACAGTCAGGATATTTATATATTGCTAATCATCTAGGGTATAGATTTGTGCTAAGAAAATCAGAGGTTACGAAAGAAGTTAATAAAAATAGAAATTTAAAATTAAATTTACATATAGAAAATGTAGGATTTGCAAATTTAATTAATGAAAAGAAAGTAACCTTAGTACTAAAAAAAGGTGAGCAAACTTATGAAATACCTACAGAAATAGATGCTACAAATTGGAATTCAAAAGAAATATCAAACGTTAATATAGAAGTGCCATTACCAAAAGACATAGAATTAGGCGAATGGAATATATATTTAAGAATATCACAAAATGGAGATATGGGTACAGATGGAAACTACAAATGTATTCAATTAGCAAATAAAAACATATATGATGAAACATTAGGAGCAAATTATGTAGGTAAGTTTAATATATTAGAGGAAGTAAAAGAACCAGATACATCAGGTAGTCAAGATGAACCGGACACGCCAGATATACCAGATAGTCCAGATATATCAGATGATTTAAATACACCAGATAGTTCAGATGGACAAGACAAAACAGATACTCCAGATGAACCAGATATACCAGACTTGCCAAATACGTCAGATTATCCTAATAAACCTCAAGATCCAAATGAATTAGATCCTATTTATGATAATAATGATGATAAAGGAAAATATAGTGGAAACATAGATGATACAACTGTAGATATGGAGAAATTACCTAAAACAGGAAACAATATAGAACTAATTTTGGCATTAGTGTCTCTAATAATTTCAATTAATATAGTAGTATCAATAATAAAAATGAGAGAAGATTAAAATAAAATTTTAATAAATTAATAGACTTTGGTTAGATTAATATAAAAGGAGAATTTTTATGTTTAAACCAAAGTCTATTTATTATGAAAAAAATATTGAAAATTACCAGCTTGGTAAAGAGTTATTAGAAAAATACAAAGAAGTTCCAAAAATAGAAATAGAGAACCATAACGCAATTGAAGAAATGCGTAAAAAACAGAATAAAGAATTTGCAGATATGAAAAGAAATTTAATCATTGGAATTAGAAAAACCCATAAATTTGTAGAAAATCACAAAATTTCAGATTTTTTAGTGCCATATACTTCATCTGGATGTATAGCAGCTTGTATGTATTGTTATTTAGTATGTAATTATAATAAATGTGCCTATTTACGTTTATTTGTAAATAGAGAAGAAATGTTAGAAAAAATTATTAAAGTATCAAATAAGTCAGATAAAATTCTTACTTTTGAAATTGGAAGTAATAGTGATTTGGTATTAGAAAATACAATTACTAATAATTTAATATGGACAATTGAAAATTTTAAGGACAATAAAGGTATGTTAACTTTTCCTACAAAATTCGATATGGTGGATGATCTATTACCACTTGATCATCAAGGAAAAATAATTGTTAGAATGAGTGTTAACCCAGAAGAGATAATTAATAAAGTAGAATTTGGAACTTCTAGATTAAGAGGAAGAATAGAAGCAATAAATAAATTAAAAGAAGCAGGATACAAAGTTGGAATATTAATTGCACCAGTTATATTTGTTGATAATTGGAGAGAGTTATATTTAGAATTAATACAAAGGTTAAGTGAAGATTTATCTGAAAAAGCCAAAAAGGATATATTCTTTGAAGTTATTTTTATGACATATAGCTATGTACACACGAAAATAAATGAAGAAGCATTTCCTAATGCCATAAATTTATATAATAAAGAAATAATGACAGGTCGAGGAAGAGGAAAATATTGGTATAAAGAAGAGATAAGAAAAGAAGGAGAAAAATTTTTTAGAGAGCAACTAAAAATTTATTTTCCAAATAATAAAATTATATATATTGTTTAGGCTTTATTTAGTAATATTTCCATAAACGCTCATTAATAATATAATTTGCTAAAATAGTAAGAAAGTAGTATAATAGGTGAATGGAAAGGAAATAGAATATGAATATTGCAAATAATTGGAAAGATTATGAAATTATAGATATGGCAGATGGTGAAAAACTAGAAAGATGGGGAAAAGTGTTTTTGGTAAGACCAGATCCTCAAATCATATGGAAAGAAAAAACTTTCCCACAAAAATGGAAAAATATAAATGCAAGATATAATAGAAGCAAAACAGGCGGAGGAAGTTGGGAATATGTAAACAATTTACCTAAGGCTTGGCAAGTTAAATATAAAGATTTGACTTTTAATATAAAGCCAATGGGATTTAAGCATACAGGATTATTTCCAGAACAAGCTGTTAATTGGGATTGGATGATAGATAAGATACAAAACTCAAAAAGAGAAATAAAAGTGTTAAATTTGTTTGCATATACAGGAGGAGCAACTGTTGCTTGTAGCTATGCAGGAGCAAGCGTATGCCACGTTGATAGTTCAAAAGGAATGGTAACGTGGGCGAAGGAAAATATTATTTCTTCTGGATTAGAAAAAAGACCAGTAAGATTTATAGTAGATGATGTTAATAAATTTGTTAATAGAGAAATAAGAAGAGGAAATAAATATGATGCAATAATAATGGATCCCCCTTCTTATGGTAGAGGTGCAAATGGAGAAGTATGGCAATTTGAAAATGATATTTTTGATTTAGTAAGTCTATGCACAAATGTATTGTCAGATAATCCTTTATTTTTCTTGATTAATTCATACACAACTGGAATTTCATCAACAGTTTTAGAAAATATCTTAAGATTAAATATAAATCAAAAGTTTAAAGGTAAATTTTCTTCAGGAGAAATTGGATTGCCAATGACAAATTCAAAGTTAGTATTGCCAGCAGGAATTTATGGTCGTTGGGAGCAAATATAATTATAGGAAGGTAAAAATGAATCTGAATATTTTATACGAAGATAATCATATAATAGTAGTTCAAAAAATGCCCAATATCCCATCACAAGGTGATAAAACTGGGGATGTAGATATGCTAACTATTATAAAAGATTATTTAAAGGAAAAATATAATAAACCAGGAAATGTTTATTTAGGTTTAATACATAGATTAGATAGACCCGTTGGTGGAGTCATGGTATTCGCTAAAACTTCAAAGTCTGCAGGAAGATTAAGTGAACAGGTTAGAAATAAAGAATTAAAAAAAGAATATTTAGTAGTAGCAGATGGAAAATTTGAACAGACAACAGGACATTTAGAAGATTATTTAGTAAAAAATGAAAGAAATAATTTAAGTAAAGTAGTGAAGGCAGGAACAAAAAATTCAAAATTAGCAATTTTGGACTATGAAGTAATAAAATATAATGAAGATATTAACTTATCTGTTTTAAAAGTTAATTTACATACAGGAAGGCATCACCAAATAAGAGTGCAGTTATCTAATATAGGTCATAGTATCTATGGAGATCAAAAATATGGAACAAGAGGACATGGTAAACAAATAGCTTTATGGGCATATAAATTAACTTTTAAACATCCTATAACTAAACAAGAATTAACTTTTGAATGCTTACCAGAAAAAAATGGAACTTGGAAAATATTAGAATAATTATATAAATAGTAAGAAATCATTTACGAAACTAAAAATAACAAATTTCGCAAATGATTTTTCACTTTTTATAAATAAAATGTCACAATTTATAATATAAAGTGTAAAATTATTATAGCAGAAAATTTCCTTAAAGTGATAGAGCTCAACACTATCAAAACTTAAAAGCTACAAATAAAAGGGTCATTTGGAAAAATCCAAGTGACTTTTTTTATCTAATTTTGTATTAAAATTTACCCATGCAACGCCAACATGGGTAATGATATTATCTAATCCAACAACAAAAGTTGTAATTTGTATCCTTACAATAGTGTACGCATGTTCTGGGTATTCTGCATTCCTCGTAAGGAATTTTAGGAATTTTTACTGATTTACTTAATTCAAACATAGGAATTTTAAAGTATCGACCTTGCTCGTCAGTCTCGATTTTACCCAATAAATCATTGTCGCTTGCTATCTGTCGTAAGAGAATAGCAACTTCATGATTGCATTCATCGGGTAATTGATCTATTATTTTTTGAATCATGTATATCTGCCTCCTGTCATATAATTGGCGTTGAAAAACAAATGTATTAACATGTTTCAAAAAAATTATATCATATTTACATAACCATTGCAATAAAAAAGACCCATGCAACGCCAACATGGGTAAGATATTATCAAAAAATTTTAATTCCAAAACACAATTTTTGATCTTCTCTAGTACTTTCAGGTGCAGTCATATAATAGAATATACAGGTGTCAGGAATCATACGCGTATAATACGTTTTTTCGAGTTCATCGAAATCCAATACTGATATAGGAATTTCAAACTGGTCTAACACTCCATTGTACTGCACTTTTGACCGCATTTCTTTAGTATTTGTAATGAAATAAAGAGTATCGATAATTTTAGTATGTTCGTTTGGTAACATTTTTTGTATAGCTTGAAGCATATTTTGAACCTCCTATAAATGTATTTTTGGCGTTGAGAAGCGATTCGATTAATTATATTATACCATAAATGGGCTAGGATTACAACATATATGTATCGATAAAAATCGACATAAATGTATAAAATACTAAGGGTGTAGAAGAAGGGTAATAACATAACTTGATTTTTTATGTAAATTATTGTATAATAAGTATGTTTCAAGTTGTATAAGAATAGTGAGACTTTGGAAAGGAAGATGAGTATGAGTAATTCAGAAGAAATTTTAGTTCAGTTTGAGAAAAAATTAAAGTCAATCCTTAATTCAAAGGAAGAAACAAGAAACAAGATACGGAAGGCTGAAGAAGACTTATTTTTAAAATACGGAATAGATGATTCAGAGCAAACAGGATTAGGAAAAGTTGTTTCAGAGCAGATGGATCCCATTTATGCAGGTTTTGATTTAGAAATCAGCGATGATAAGCTAGCTGAAGAGGTTCACAGCAAGATTGTTGAATTAATCAGTACAAAAAATTATCAGATTGAAGAAATTGAATGGGTTAAGTTTGTTGATACAAATGTATGGTTCTTTGGTTTTCGATATTAGTCTCACTTAAAATCCCCCAACTATGTGGGGGATTTTATTATTATACTTAAATGCGTTTTTTTATAAAAAGTAGTTATTTATCATATATTTCTAATTGTTGTGTAAAGAAAATAGAGTCTTTAGTAGTATATAAATTTAGGTTCTTAGATTTTTGCAACATTTTATTTACTTCCCATAAACCTAATCCATGTGGTTTACCATCGTCACATGTCTTAGAAGTGTAACCTTTTTCACGAATTTTGCTTAAATCAATATCCTTATTATTGTAAGTATTTTGAATTAAAAGTAATTGTCTAGGAGATTTCTCATCTCTCCTAATTTCTAAATTAATTATTTTGTCGTCACAGTCATTGCATGCTTCAATAGCATTATCAAGTAAAATTCCAAGTATTCTAGTGAATTCATAAATTTTCATATTTAATGTTTCTAATGGCAAAGATACATGAATTTTCATTTCTATACCTAAATTTGTAGCCTTTTGGTATTTTGCAGTAAGTAAACTATATATAGCTGGATTACTTATTGTTGTTGGGTTTAGAACTTCTAAACTTTTAATATCTTCACAATCAGCTTTGAGTTGTTTATAATATTCTTTAAGTCCTGATATATCATTGGTATCTATATATCCACCTATTGCTTGAATAATATTACCAAAGTCATGTCTAAATGTACGAATATCATCATATAAAACTTTCAAAGTTGTATTGTAATCTAATACCTGTTGTAAGTTTTGGCTAGTTATTTCAAGCTTTGCTGTTTTAAATAAACTAAAAATATTTGTGAAAAAATAACCGATTAATATTAAAATATTAAGAATAACTATCCATGGAGGGAGTGTATAAGTATAATATCCAATTAAATAAAATTGAGAAGCAACTATTATGGCTCCTACCATTGAATTTATGAATATAATTAATTTACTACGTCTATTCATTAACTCTAAAAATACTACAGAATTTATATATTTTTTTATTATTAAATAAATAATAAAAATACATAGATATATAAGCAATGTCAAGACTATTCTTAATAAAGGAATGGTATACACAGTCTCATATGGAATATTTAAAATTATTAAGGAAAGTCTAATGAAAATTAGTTGTATAGGCAGGGATATAATTGTAGGAAATAGTTCCGCAATTATACTTTTAAATAAGCTGATCCTGAATATTAAACATATAAGTATAGGACATACAACCATATTAATATATAAGCTATAAGGTTTACCAAATATAAAATTAGTTATGCAATAAAATAAAGAAGATACAAAAACATAAAATATTTTTTGCTTGCGAGTCACTTTTATATTTAAAACAGTAGTAAACAATAGCATATTAAGAGTTAATTCAATGAAGATAAAGGGGATTCCCAATTTATTAAATATTAAAGAAAATAGTCCTTCATTAGGTGTGATTAATGTTGTCCAAATATTTTTGAGGATTTCCAAGGTTAATCACCTCCATAAAATGATTCTTATAACTAGGTCCAATATAGCATTTACTACCATTATTGAAGAGTATTGTATTAGTACTCGTTTCAATATGACTAATATTTGATATATTAGCTATAAAAGATTTATGACACCTAACAAAACCAGTTGGTAGAATATTCATAATTTTAGCAAAAGAATTGTAAGTTGCATATTCAGCGTCTTTAGTATTGTAAATTAATCTCATACCATCTTTTTTAATGTATTCAATATCATTTTGATTAATAAAAGTAGTACCATTAATTTTTATAAAACGATTATTTGAATTATCCATATAGTCTATTAACCTTAATAAAGTCTCCTCAAGTATATCTTGAGAGATAGGTTTAACTAGATAATCAAAGGCATTAACTTTATAAGCCTCCATAACAAATTCAAAATGAGCAGTCGTAAAGATTAGGTTGAGATTTTTATTTATTTTTCTTATATTTTCCGCTATATTAAGTCCAACATTTTTATCATTTAAAGTAATATCAAGGAATAGGACATTAACTGAATTATTTTCTACATACTTAATTAATTTAGATGTAGAATCAGTTTTAAGACCAATTTTTGCATCTAAATTATGTTTTATGAATAGCTTAGATAACATTACTTCTAGATTATTTAGAAAAGAAGGGTTATCGTCGCATAGCACAAAATTTAACATATATTCGCTCCCAAAAAAAATTAAAAATTACCTAAATTTTCCAATTTACTCAAATAATACTAAACTAAAAATATAAGAATGTCAAGAAATAAGTCATAAAATTACAAATAAATTCAAATATTTAACTTTGAGGTGAAAATTAACCAAAATGTGTAACATACAGAATTGACATGAAAAAGTTGATATGTTAACATTAAAATTATAGTTTAGTAGTTATGAGGGAATGTATGGAATATGAAATTACCTTTATATTGCCGTGTTTAAATGAAGAAAAAACGTTGCAATATTGTTTAGAAGAAATAAAAGAATATATTAAAAGAAAAAATTTAAATGCAGAAATATTAGTTTCTGATAATAATAGCACGGATCATAGTGTAGAAATTGCCAAAAAAAATGGCGCAAGGGTATCGATATGTCCAGATAAGGGGTATGGATATGCATTAATAAATGGAACAAAGAATGCACGTGGCAAGTATTGCATAATAGGAGATAGTGATGGTAGCTATGATTTTTCAAATTTAGAAGAATTCATAGAAGGTGTAAGAAATGGGTATGATTTAGTTGTTGGTAATAGATTTAAGGGTGGAATTTGTAAAAATGCTATGACATCATTTCATAAAATAGGAATAAAATTTTTATCTGGATTAGCAAATATGTTTTTTCATACACCTATAAAAGACTATCATTGTGGACTTAGAGCATATAATAAAGAAAGTATAGAAAAAATAAAGCTTTTACAAGGTGGCATGGAATATGCCAGTGAAATGATTATAAAGGCACAGATAAATGGGCTAAAATTATTGGAAGTAAAAACTGTTTTAAGAAAAGACTTGAGAAATCAAAAATCACATTTAAGAACAATAAGAGATGGAGCTAGGCATTTATGTCTAATACTTGGCTTAGCAATAAATAAACGAAAATATATTATAAAGGATTAATAATAAGATGAAAAAATTTTTAAAATATGTAATTGTGTTTATATTATTATTTTTGTTATTTAATTTTCTGCTATTTATAACTTCATTATTTCCATCTAGTTGGATTGAAGAAAATGTAGAGCAATCTTCAAAAATATTATTAGAAGAAGGAAATTTTTATTATTTTTCTGAAGAATTTGATATTGTAAATAACAATTATACAGATGCATTAATGGTAAATGAAGCTTATTCTATAGATAATAAGAACCCAATTTATTCATATATGTCTGTAAGGAAAAATTATAAAAGAGATTTAACGAATGAAACTATTTCAGATACTGTACAAGAAGCAATTTCAATTAATAATGAAGAAAATTATGATCCAGTTGGAGAGTTAAATGAATTTTTAAATGGAAATATACATACATCAATTACTTATGCACGATATTGGCATGGATATTTACCTTTCTTACGATTATCATTAATATTTTTCAATATTAGTGAAATACGTACAATATTATTAATAATATTTATGATTTTATTTACTTTCTTAATGTGTTTAATAAGGAAAAAAATAGGAATAAAAACAATGTTAATCTATGCATTTGCGTTGATTGCACATAACTATTTTTTAGTATCTTATTCATTAGAAAGCACACCGGTTTTTCTAGTAATGATGATAGCGAGCATATTTTTATTAAATAGAATAGATAAAATAAAAAAAGAACAATTTTACATATATATATTTATAGTTGCAATTATAACAAATTTTGTAGATTACTTAACAGTGCCATTAATAACTTTAGCTATGCCATTATATCTTTACATATTATATAATCAAAAAACAAATAAAGAATTGGATTATAAGTATTATTTAAAATTAATAATAACATCTAGTATAATATGGCTGATTGGATATAGCATTACATGGATAAGCAAATGGATATTGTATGCAGTATTTTATAATCCAGCGTTAATACGTTCAGCATTAACTCAAGTAATATATAGAACAAGTTCAAGTAATCCATTAACAAATACAACAATAGGACAAATAATTAAGACATTTTTAGGACAGAATATAGCTTATATTATGATATTTGTTATGGTATGTGCATATTGCATAATAATAAATATTAATAAATTAAATATTAGAAAAAAAGAAAAAATAGAATATTTAAAAGAAAATATACCAATATTTATTATTTCATTAATGCCATTTGTATGGTATATAGTATTATCAAACCATACAATATTACATTATAGATTTGTTTATAGACATATGCTTATATTTTTAATAGGAATATTAATACTTATAACTAATGTATTAAAAATAGAAAAACGTTAAATTTCTCATTTGATGTATGTATTTTACGGAGTTAAAGCTATTTATGAAATTATGTACAAATTGACACTAAATATATAAAATATTATAATTAAGAAAATATTTACGAGGGGGACAAGAATTTGAAGAAAAAAATAGCCTATATAGTTTCAATTATAGTCATTATAATAATGATACTTGCATTTATATTTTTTTACAGAAAAGTAAATACAGAAGAACAGGTAGAAAAGCATAATGATAAGATAGATTTAATATATGAAACATTGATGAAAAATGAAGATATAAAAAATATTGAAACTGAAGACAATATAGTTATAATATCAATTTGTGATAAAAAAAATCAAGCAGTAGTTAAATCACAAAGAGAGGCTTCAATTGATAAAGCATATAAGCTTTTGGGACAACAAGTTATACAATACATAGAAGAAAAAAATTATGACCTTCAATGGCTTAAAGTAGATATAATAAAAAATACAAAAGAGATCTCGCAGAAAGAATTATATAGTATGATAAACGATATACAACATGATTATTCTTTTAGATATGGAATTATATTTGAATATGAAAATAGAGAGATTGTATTAACAGAAGCAGAATTAAATTCAAATGAGATAATTGATTATATGCAAAAGCAAATCGATTTAGACAAGTTAAATGAATATTTAAAGTCATGTATGGCTTCAACAGTAGATAAATTACCAGATAAATTTAAAATTTTTGAAACAATAAGTTACTTTTGCAATGAAAATAATGATATATATGAATTGCATAATGAAAAAGATAATACAGGAAGGCGTAAAGAGTATGACTTAGATAAATCTGAAATAAATTATATAATAGAAAATGCAAGTGAATATTTACTGAACTTAATAAATCAAGATGGCAAATTCACTTATGGATATGATCCTTTGATTAATAAAGAATATACTAGTTATAATATTTTAAGACATGCAGGGAGTATATGGTCTAGTATAATTATGTATGACAAAAATAATGATTATAATGAAGAAAAAAAGGAAAAAATAGACCAAGCATTAAACTATTTAAATAGTCAAGTAAAAGAAAAAAATAAAAACACATACTATATCATAGAAGCTAAAAATGGTGAAATTAAACTAGGAGGAAATGCATTAGCAGCAATTGCTATGTGTGAATATACAGATAAATTTGAAGATGACAAGTATAAACAGACTATAGATAAATTGGGAAATGGTATTTTAAGTATGCAAAAAGAAAATGGAGGATATATACATGTATTAAATGCCGATGATTGCTCATTAAAAGAAGAGTATAGGACAGTATATTATGATGGTGAAGCAACATTTGCATTGTGTAAAATATATGGAATAACAAAAGATCAAAAATACTTAGAAGCAGCCAAAAAATCCATAAATTATTTTATAAAAAATAAGTATGAAGATTATTGTGATCATTGGATATCTTATGCTATTAATGAATTGACAAAATATGTAGATAATGAAGAATATTATGAATTCGGTTTGAAAAATGTAGCGAGAAATAAGAATAAGATATTAAAAAAATCTTATACTTCACATACTGATTTTGAAATGGTAATGCAATGTTATGAATTATATAATAGAATTTTAGAAAAAGGAATTAATGTAAATTATACAAAAGATTTTTCAATAGAAGAATTAAAAGAAATTATAAATACAAGAGCACATTATCAACTTAATTCATTTTTATATCCAGAAATGGCAATGTATTTAAAAAAGCCATATAAGTATTATAATACTTTCTTTATTAGACAAAGCAATTTTAGAATAAGAATAGATGATATACAACATTCTGTCCTAGGATATTATTTCTATAACAAGTATTTGGATAAAATGTAATATTAAGAAACTATTTTAAATATATTTTTTAACAAGTTGCATATAGTTATATTTATAACTATATGTAATTTTTTATCTAATAGAAAATTTCACTGAAATCCATATTGATAAAAATGTTATAATTCGGCAAAAAGAAAAGGTTAAATACTCACTTTTCTTGATAAGGTAATAATCTTTAATCTAAAATCATAGAAATATAAAAAGGAACAATCTAGTGAAGAAAGGGATGATATTTATTATTAAGAAACGAATAATAAAAATTTCAACAGGGATTGTAGTTATACTTACTATTGCATTTATAATTACATTCAATGCAAACTATAGAGAAACCATTACAACAAGCAGTACGGCACTAAGTAATACTAAGATAGGCTGGGGAGTAAAAAGGGTAAATAATAATGAGCAACCAGATCTAGGAAGTACTAATATAAAACTTATGGAACAGTATAATGGAATTGCGATGGGAAATAAAGATAAAAAATACATATATCTAACTTTTGACGGAGGTTATGAAGCGGGATATACAGAGAAAATTTTAGATGTTTTGAAAGAAAATGAAGTTAAGGCAACTTTTTTCATAACAGGACATTATTTAAATACAGCAGGAGAAATTGTACAAAGAATGATTGACGAAGGACATATTGTGGGTAATCATACTGTAAACCACCATAGTATGCCAGATTTATCAGAAGAAGAAATAAAAGAAGAAGTAGTAAAACTTCAAACAGCAGTATATGAAAAAACAGGGTATGAAATGAAATATATAAGACCACCAAAGGGAGAATATAGTGAGAGGACACTAGCTTTAACAAATAACTTAGGATATACAACTGTAATGTGGAGTTTTGCTTATGATGATTGGGATGAAGCTAAGCAAGGAAGGACAGAGTATGGAAAGCAAAAAATATTATCAAATATTCATCCAGGTTGTGTAATGTTACTACATTCAACATCAAAAGACAACTCAGAAATATTAGATGAAGTTATAAAGAGAGTAAAAGAAATGGGATATGAATTTAGAAGTATAGAAGACTTTGAAAGATAATGAAAGGCGAGGAGATTGTGCAATTGAAAAAAAGAAAAATAGCTAGAGGAATTAGCCGAATAAATGAAATCTTAGAAATGCCAGCAGAAGTAGTATCTAATATTCCTAAAATTTCAATTTTAGGTTTTGAGGAGATGCTTATTGAAAATTATAAAAATATTGTAGAATATGAAGATTTTTATATAAAAGTAAATACTTACATTGGACTTATTAATATAAATGGATTTAATTTAAAATTAATACAAATGAACCAAGATGATATGAAAATTACAGGAAGAATAGATAGTATTGATTTTGAAAGCTATGAAGACGATGAGATGGAGGAAAAATAAGTGATACTTAAAATCTTGTTAAGTTATATTTGTGGATATGTTAATATATCAGTTGAAGGATATTTTATTGAAAGATTTATAAATATGTGTATAAGTAAAGGAATTTTACTTTGGAACATAAGAAGAGAGAAATCTACATATTTGCAAACAAATATTAGCATTAGAGATTTTAAAAAAATTAAAAGCATCTCCAAAAAAACTAAATGTAGAGTTGTTATAAATAGAAAGAAAGGTTTACCATTTATTTTAAATAGATATAAAAGGAGAAAGATATTTGTATTTGCATTATTAGTAATTATTTTAAGCATATTTACTACTTCTAGATTTATATGGAATATTGAGATATTAGGAAATGAAAAAATAGAGACAGAAGAAATCATGAAGGAATTAAGTGAAAAAGGGATGGTAATAGGAACATTAAAAAATAAAATTGACACTGATGAAATAATAAGAGAAATTAGATTGAAAAGAGATGATATTGCATGGATGAGTATAGATTTAAATGGTACAAATGCAATAGTAAAGGTAGTAGAGAATACAAAAAAACCAGAAATTGTTGATAAGAATGACTATTGTAGTATTGTAGCAGATAAATCTGGGGTAATAACAAAGATAAATGCTAGAAGCGGTACTCCCCTAGTAAAAATAGGTGATGTTGTAACAGAAGAAACAGTGCTTGTTGCGCGGTTGGATGGAAGGAAAATATACAGGAACAAGATATGTACATAGTGATGCAGAAGTAGAGGCAAGAGTTTGGCATGAAGCTTCCAAAAGCATGAAATATGAGCAGGACGAGAATAATTACACAGGAAATTCTGAAAAGAGATATTTTATAAAATTAAATAATTTTCAAATAAATTTGTATAAAAGTATTCCAAATTTTGAAAAATATGATACAATAAATGAAAGAAAAAAATTGAAAATATTTTCTGATTTTTATTTACCGATCGAACTAGGGATTGACGAGTATCAGGAAATTACTACTATAAAAAAAGTATATACTCATGAAGAATTAAGGAATACCATACTCGCAGAACTAGAAAGTGAACTTTCCGCAGAGATCGGTGATACATCAAAAATAATAAATAAACAAATTAATGAAAAAGAAATCGATGGAGGAATTGAAGTTCAATTAATATATGAGATATTGGAAAATATTGGAGTAGAAAAAAAGATTGACATCAACACACAACAGGATTTAAAAGAAAGGGAGGATGAGTAATGGCAGAAAAAGGGTTAAGGTTAGCGAAGACAGATGGAGCATTTTTTTCTAGAATAACAACAACAATCACTAAATTATTAATACCTACAAAAGTAGGAATTAATGGAATGTTAATTTCTATGAAAAGAAGTAATGTTATAAAAACATATAATGAATATATTAATCATAATGAAAAAAGTAAAGAAAGTAAGGAAAATTTGGAGAAAAAATATGAAAATGCAGTGGTTTTGTATTTAGAGGCATTGGATAAATATGTAATGGAATCAATATATAAAAAGGTAAAAACTAAAACAGCCACTGCCTATGAAGAAAATGCACTATCAAGATATTATAATGTAGTACATTTAAAAGAAACACAATATGCACAATATAAATATGAAAAACAACAATTTCTGTTAGAATTAGACTATGAAGCATTAAAGGCTAATAGTAAAGATAAGATAATTGAAAAGTATAAAACTTTTTATGCAGATAGGATGACTAATCTTTATAAAGGATTATTAAAAAATTATTCAGTTCAATTAGCGGACAAGGTTATTTGTGATAATGCTGAAAGCAAAGAAAAAATATATAATGAGATATTTGAATGCTTAGAAAGATATGTTATATCTATATTACCAATAAAACTTGAAGAGGGAACACAACCTTATTACAGGGATATTGTGTCTGAATACGATAAATTTAATTCTTTTATGGCAGGAAAATTAGACAAAAGAGACACAATAGAAAAGAGAATGGCATTATTAGGAATGAGTAGAAAATTATTTACGCATAGTTTACCTTTAGTAGTGGCAGAACAATGTTATGAAAGTTTATTGAGAGAAAATAGACATTTAATATTAAATAGTCCGAACATTAAAAAGCAAGATATGGCATACAAACTATTAATAGCATTAATGGAAGATTATAATGTAAAGCTATTATCAACAAAGATATATTGGGATGTTCCAGCTGATAGAGAAGAATATAAAAAGTTCTGGGATAAATATCAAGAAATAGAAAAATCAAACGAGTCTGAAGAAAATAAAGCAAAAAAGAAAGAAATCTTATTCCTAAGAAACGATATAAGAAAATTACAAGGTGAGGGATCACAAGCTGATTATATGATTAAATTTTATAGAAATAAATTGATTGAACTAGGTGCAAGGAAACAAGTCAAAAATTCATATGCAAGTTGTTCAAATATTAAGTTAATAACAAAAAAACGTAGAAGATCCATGAAGAATAATTAATTATATATTTATTTGGGGGATGGTAATGGAACAATTAGCGGATATTAATTATGAAGGAATAAAAAAAAATAATGAATACGAGAAAATAATAAACACAGTTACAGAAGCTTGTTTTAAAGAAGAAAAGTTAGATAAGACAGATTTATATCTTAGTATTACATTATCAGACGAAGAATACATACATGAAATAAATAAAGAAATTAGGGGAATTGATAAACCAACAGACGTATTATCTTTTCCAATGTTTGAGAAAAACGAGATTCCTACAACAAAGACAGGAATACAAGACGTATTAGGAGATATAATTATTTGTATACCCATAGTTGAAAAACAGGCTATAGAATATGAACATAGTTTTAAAAGAGAATTAGCATATATGCTAGTCCATGGGTTTTATCATTTAATGGGGTATGACCATATGCAAGAAGACGAAAAAAAACAAATGAGAATGAAGGAAGAAAACGTATTAGGAAAAATAGCAATAGAAGCATGAAAGGAAAGGGAATTGATATGAAAAACAAAGCACTAATAGTCATATTAATATTAGTAGTAATATCTTTAGCAGTATTGTTAGGAATGAAGTTTTTTTACAATAATGAAACAGAACACGTCAATGAAAATGAAGATGTAGAAACAGATTTAGAAAATGATGAAGAAGCGGTAAAGACAGGAATAGATATTTGGCCAGGTGATTCAAGAAGTGTAGCAGTTGTTATAGACAATGTTGGAGAGGCAAAACCACAAACAGGTATAAATGATGCAGCTATAGTATATGAGATTACAGTAGAAGGAGGACTTACAAGACTTCTTGCAGTATTTAAAGATGTAGATAAAGAAAAAACAATAGGTCCAGTAAGAAGTGCAAGACCAGTGTTTATAGATTATGTATTAGAAAATGATAGTATATTTGTTCATTTTGGATACAGTGCAAGAGCACAAAGGGATATAGCAAATTTAAAAATAAATAATGTAAATGGATTAGTTACAGATTCAGCTTTCTGGAGAACATCAGAAAAAAAAGCACCACACAATGTCTTGACAAATATGAGCAAAGTACTAGAATATGCTCAAAAGAAAGAGTATAGAACTACAACTAGTCAAAGAAGTGTATTGAATTATGTAGTAGATGAAGTTGAGATAGAAGATGGACAAATAGCTAACACAGTAAATATACCATATACTTCAAGTAATAAAGTATCTTTTAAATATAATCAAGAAACAAAAAGGTATGAAAGATATGTAAATGGAAAGTTAGAGAAGGACTGGACAAGTGGAGAAGCAAGAACAACTAAGAATATAATTGTAACATTTGCACATAACTATACTACAGATGAGGATCCTGGATATGGTAGACAAGAAATAGAAAATATAGGAAACTTAAAAGGTTATTATATAACTAATGGGCAAGTGATGGAAATAGTATGTTCAAAGACTTCAAGAAATTCAAAAACTGTGTATAAAGATAAAAACGGAAAAGAAATACAAGTAAATGACGGAAATACATATATTCAAATTGTTCCAATAGATACAAAAGTAACATTCGAATAAAATTAATTTTGTGGGCACAGCTAATACATAAGTTATATCTAAGAAAATTAAATTTATAATATCTGTTTAATTTCTTAGATTATACTTAATTGTAATGTGCCCCTATTTTATGATATAATTACAAATATTAAATAATAAGGAGAAATTATGGAAGAAAAGGAATTCAAATCAGGATTTGTATCTATAATAGGAAGAACAAATGTAGGAAAATCTACATTAATTAATTCATTAGTTGGAGAGAAAATCGCAATTATGACTAATAAACCACAAACAACTAGAACAGCAATAAGGGCAATAGTTAATAGAGAAGATGCTCAAATAGTTATAATAGATACACCAGGAATTCATAAACCAAAAACAAAATTGGGAGAAACAATGAATGACACTGCTTTTGGTGCTACTGTAGATGTTGATGTGATTTTATTCTTAATCGAAGCAACGAGTGATAATATTGGACCAGGCGATAGAAGGATATTAGAAAAGATAAAAGAAACGAATAAAAAAACTATTTTAATTATAAATAAAGTAGATTTAGTAAAGAAAGAAGAATTATTAAAATTAATGAAACTATACTCAGCAGAATATGATTTTTCAGCGATACTTCCAATATCTGCACTAAAGCAAGACAGTACACAACTGGTTTTAGATGAAATCGTAAAACTATTAAAACCAGGACCTGCGTTTTATGATACAGAAGAATATACAGATCAAACTATGAGACAATTAGTAGAGGAAATTATAAGAGAGAAAGCATTGAAATTACTAGATGATGAAGTCCCACATGGATTATATGTAGAAGTTGAAAAAATGAAATTATCAAAAGCGAGAGAAGATAATAAACCATTTTATAATATTGAGGCAACAATTTATTGTTTAAGAGAATCGCATAAAGGAATAATAATAGGAAAAAAAGGGCAAATGTTAAAAAAAATTGGAACATATGCTAGGCAAGATTTAGAAAATATGCTTGGAACGAAAATAAATTTAAAAACATGGGTAAAGATTAAACAAGATTGGCAAGACACTGACAGTATAATAAAAAGATTTAGACTGGATAGTCAAAAATAATGCAATATTGAAGGCAATTAGTTTTTAATAAATTTACTGATAAATGTCATATTTTACTAGATAAATTTTATTAAAATAATAAGAATAAAAATCTAAAAATAACAAAAGATAAAATTAAAGGGAGAGTGATTACAATGTTAAAAGATATGGCATGGAATACCTTTAAAAATACAGGAGATATATATGCTTTTTTGGAATTTACAAAAATAAGAGATATAGAACAAAATTTAGGTGAAATAGATGGGAATAATAAAAACTAAAGGAATAGTTTTAGTTGAAAGCAATATGGGGGATTCAGATAAGATGGTAACACTATTAACACCAGGACTTCGGAAAAATTGGGTGTGCGGCAAAAGGAGCAAGAAGACCAAAAAGTGCTCTTCTTGCTGGTACCCAATATCTATGTTTTGCTGACTATATACTATTCGAAGGAAATAATACATATAATATAAACTCGTGTGACATAATAGAAGTATTTTATAATTTAAGAATTGACTTAGACAAACTTGAATGTGCAGCGAATATCACTAGAATAGTGAATGATGTTGCAACTGAAAATGAGAATAATTATAAAACTTTGCAATTGCTATTAAATACTTTATACATGATATCTGAAACAAGCATGGATAGAGATCTAATCACTAGCATTTTTAAGATGAGGCTAACTTCAATATTAGGATTTACACCACAAGTAGAAAAATGTGTGCAGTGTGGAACAACTGAACATATAACACATTTTAGCATCAAGGATAATGGGTTCAAGTGTAAAAATTGTAGTAAAGTAGACTCAGGTGCGGTCACAATGAGTGCTGGGACAAAAGACGCTATAAAATATACAATAATGGCTCCAGCAAAGAAGTTATATGCATTTAACATAACAGATGAATGTATAAAAGAATATAAACTAATATCGAAAATATATTTAGATGAAAAATTGGAAAAAGAATATAAATAATTTCTCAAAAATCTAAAATATTGTTGATTTTACTTGACAAACCCATAGATGTATAATATATTCTATAATTGGATAAAATTATATCTAACAATTAAAGTAAAGGAGAGAATAAAATGGCACAAGATATTAATGAAGAAGAACAAAAAAAAATTAATGCTATGATTGATTCTCTTGTAGAAAGAGCAAAAATAGCATCACAAGAGTACATGAAATTAGACCAAGAAACTGTAGATAATATAGTTAAAAAAATGTCTATGGCTGTACTTGAAAATCATATGAGACTAGCTAAAATGGCAGTCGAAGAGACAAAACGTGGCGTATATGAAGATAAAATAACAAAGAATATGTTTGCATCAGAATATATATACCATAGCATAAAATACGACAAAACAGTTGGTGTAATAAACGAGAACGAAGAACAAGGATACGAAGAGATAGCAGAGCCAGTAGGTATTATAGCTGGAGTAACCCCAGTTACAAATCCTACAGCTACAGTAAGTTTCAAATCTTTAATATCAGCTAAAACAAGAAATGTCATAATATTTGGATTCCATCCATCTGCACAAAAATGTAGTGAGGAAACAGCAAAAATTTTAAGAGATGCAGCAGTTAAAGCAGGAGCTCCAAAAGATTGTATTTTATGGATAGAACAACCATCAATTCATGCGACTAACGCATTAATGAATCATCCAGGAGTAAATTTAATACTAGCTACAGGTGGAACTGGAATGGTAAAAGCGGCATATTCATGTGGAAAACCAGCCCTTGGAGTAGGACCAGGAAATGTGCCATGTTATATAGAAAAATCAGCAAATTTAAAAACATCAGTTAATGATTTGGTTCTATCAAAGTCTTTTGACAATGGTATGATCTGTGCTTCAGAACAAGCCGTAATAGTAGATAAAGAAATTGAAAAGGAATTCATTAAATTAATGAAAGATGCAGGATGTTATTTTGTAAATAAAGAGGAAACTAAGAAATTACAAAATGCTATGTTTTCACATAGAGAAGACGGAACATTTTCATTAAATAGCACTATACCAGGACAAAGTGCAAAACAAATAGCAGATTTATCAGGATTTGATATTCCTGCTGATACAAAAGTTATAGTTGTACCTGAAACAGGAGTTGGAGATAAATATCCATTTTCAAAGGAAAAATTGAGTCCAGTTCTTGCATTCTATACAGTTAAAAGTTCAGAAGAAGGAATAGTATTAGCAGATAATTTAATACACTATGGAGGAATGGGACATTCAGCAGTTATACATTCAGAAAATAAAGATGTAATACAAAAATTTGCAGAAGTAATAAAGGCAGGAAGAATACTTGTTAACTCACCTTCTACACATGGAGGAATTGGTGATATTTACAATACAAATTTACCATCATTAACATTAGGCTGTGGAACATTTGGTGGAAATTCTACAACAGACAATGTATCTTCAGTAAATTTAATTAATGTAAAAAGAGTAGCAAAAAGGAGAGTTAATATGCAGTGGTTTAAAGTACCAGAAAAAATATATTTTGAAGCAGGTTCAATAGCATATTTAGAAAAAATGCCAGATATAACAAAAGCATTTATAGTAACAGATAAATCAATGGTTAGTTTAGGATATGTTGATAAAATATTATATCACTTAAGAAAAAGACAACAATACGTTCACGCAGAGATATTTTCAGAAGTAGAATCAGATCCATCTTTTGATACAATCAATAGAGGGGTAGAGCAAATGAGACATTTCGAACCAGATGTAATAATTGCACTTGGTGGAGGAAGTCCAATAGATGCAGCAAAAGGAATGTGGTTATTCTATGAATATCCAGATGCAGATCCAGAAGGAATGAAACTTAAGTTCATGGATATAAGAAAAAGAACATATAAGTTTCCAAAACTTGGCAAAAACTGTAAAATGGTAGCAATACCAACAACTTCAGGAACAGGATCAGAAGTAACATCATTTGCAGTAATAACAGATAAAAAGAGAAATATGAAATACCCATTAGCAGATTATGAATTAACACCTGATGTTGCAATTGTAGACCCAGATTTAGTAATGTCATTGCCAAAAGGAATTACAGCAGATACAGGAATGGATGTTTTAACACATGCAATAGAAGCTTATGTTTCAAATATGGCTTCAGATTATACAGACGGTTTAGCAGAGAAAGCAATAGAATTAGTATACAAATATTTGCCAATCGCTTATGAAGATGGAACAAACAAAACAGCTCGTGAAAAAATGCATAATGCAAGTTGTATAGCAGGTATGGCATTTACAAATGCTTTCCTAGGAATTAACCATTCAATAGCACATAAGTTAGGAGCAGATTTCCATATAGCACATGGTAAAGCAAATGCAATAATATTACCTTATGTAATAAAATATAATGCATCAAGACCAACAAAATTTGTATCTTTCCCTAAATATGAATACTTCATAGCTGATCAAAAATATGCTAATATTGCAAAAAGATTAGGATTAAAAGCAAATACAACAGAAGAAGGAGTAAATTCTTTAATAAATGCAATAGTAGAAATGAACAAGAAATTAAATATTCCATCATCATTAAAAGAACTAGGAATAGATGAAAAAGAATTTTTAGCAAATGTAGATTTATTAGCAGATAAGGCATTTAGTGATCAATGTACAACAGCAAATCCAAGATTACCATTAGTAACAGAATTAAAACAAATATTATTAGATTCATACTATGGTAATTTGTAATAACAGTTTCTCTCAATGATATGTATATGAGGAAGGAAGATTTAAAATATGGATGAAAACAAAAGGAAAAATTTTTTATTAGAATTAATTAACCAAGTGAAAACGCTAGTTGAAGCTGAAAAAAAACTTGATAAACAACTTGAAGAAATAAAGGCAAAAGGAGCCTAAATTATATTCAAAAATTAAATTCTTTTAAGGTAGAGGAGAACTATGGAGAAAGAAACTCAAGGTAAAATTGTAAATAAAAATCATATATTTCAAAATATATGGAATAAAATAAAGAACATTTTTTCAAAGAAAAAAATGATTCCTGAGCCACAGGCATTTCATTATGATGAAGGGGTCAATATAGTAGTAATGAAACAAGATAATTTTGAAAGCTTGAAAGAAAATGTAGAAAAGATGAACAAAAAAGTAAAATTGGATAATGGTTTTATTTCAGTTGACGATTTATCAGATGAAGAAGTGGAAGAAATGATACAATTGTATAATGATGAGTTAATGGAAGTAAATAAAAGAATTGCAATGAAAAAACTAGAATTAGAAAGACTAAATAGAGAAAACGGGGGAAATTAATATAAAACAAAAGGGGGCATAAGTTAATTATGCTCCCTTTTGTAATTATAAATAATTACTTATTATTGGTTAAATGTTCTCGCTAATTGGAGGAATAATTTGTTTTTTCCTTGAAACTACTCCTGGTAAGAAAACAAGATTGTTTTCAATTGTAACATTAAATGCCTTTTCGACAGAACTAATCTTATTGCCTAATACTATCGCTGTTGAATTACAATTTAATATGTCTGTTATAGCAAATAAGAATAAATCTAATCCTTTTGAAGAGATCAAATTATTCATAGCTGTTTCTATTTCGGATTTTTTCTTTAAAACACTATCAATATCAATTGTATTTACTTGAGCTATTTGAATTTTATAACCATTTGCACTAACTTCTTTTGAGTCAATATTAATCAATTCCTCAGATGTATATGAACTTAAATCAGTTCCTGCTTTTAGCATATCTAATCCATAAGAATTAATGTCAGTATTACAGATTGTTGCAAGTTCTTCAGCTGCTTTTACATCTTTTGGTGTGCAAGTTGGAGATTTAAAAAGTAAAGAATCAGAAATTATAGCACTTAGCATAAGCCCTGCATAAACTGGTTCTATTTCTATATTATTAGTTTTATATAATTCATAAAGAATAGTACAAGTACATCCTACTGGTTCTGCCATATAAAATAATGGTTCAGAAGTCTCAAATCCTGATATACGGTGATGATCGATAACTTTAGATATCTTAGCATCAGCAATGTCAGGCGCACTCTCAGCAAAACTATTGTGGTCAACTAATATAACTTCATCTGCCTCTGCAACGCTTTCAATTAATACTGGAGCTTGAACTTTAAAATGATTTAAAACATATTCAGTTTCTTTATTTAAATTTCCTAATCTACAAGCTATAATTTCATTTGTATTACCTAATTTCTTTTCTAAATTTGCCATAACAAGTGAAGATGCAATAGAATCTGTATCTGGACTTTTATGACCTGTTATAAATGTTTTCATTTTTTTCTTCCTTTCTTTTTTTATATAACTATAATTTTATTGCTGAATCTAATGCTAAATTAATCATTGTATTTAAAGATTTCTCACGTTCTTCACTAGAAATACCCTCTAAATTTGAAGGAATGTCGACAACAGTTAAAATGCAAGCTGCTTTTTTACCTTCTCGTTTTGCATTATAGAATAGAGCAAATGCCTCCATTTCAGAAGCAATAGGCATATTAATTCCATCTGGCATACGTTCAAATAGTTTTCTCTCATCCTCTACATAAGGACTAAAACAGTCATTACATAAAGTTGTTCCTTTAATTAGATTTATATTGCTTTCTTTAGCAGTAGACTCAATAATTGAATTTAATTCAGGGTTACTTGAAACTAAATTGCATGGTACATTGTCAAAGCTTAAAGCATAACTTCCTTCTGTATATGCTTCTTCAGAAAGAATCAAATCAAAGATTTTCATACCATCTTTAAGACCACCGCAAGTACCAATTCTTATAATTGAATCTACATTATAAAAATGATATAACTCATAAGAATATATTCCCATACTAGGCATTCCCATACCATGAGCCATAACAGAAAGCTCTTTACCTTTATATTTTCCAGTATAACATGCAATACCACGAACATTACTAACAATTTTTACGTCTGATAAAAAATTTTCTGCGATATATTTAGCTCTCATAGGATCTCCTGGCATAACAACAGTACTTGCAATATCTCCTATATTTGCAGAATTATGTGGTGTCATAAAATCTCTCCTTTCAATATTATATTATTTTATATTATATCAGTTATTTTATAATTTGCAAGGTATTTATGGTGTGATTTTTTTTACTAATTGTTATTTTTTTACTAAAATAATTAGCAGAATGCGAAGAAAACTGGGAAAAACTTGAAATTTTACATAATAAGTGCTATAATAATATATGTAGTATAAACATGTACTTGCCTATGAAAGGAGAAAGAGCTATGGCAAAGAGAAATTGTAGCATTGATATGAGTACTTTGTACGAACTGATGATTTTGGGTCAGCGGGTAGATCCGTTCGATCTAATCAACACATGTGAAGAATTCTATGTAAGCATCAAAGCGGTCGGCGTGGAAGAAACAACAGCTTTTCTTTATTACAGCGATGAGAAGCAGATTGTGTTGAAAGGAAAGTGTATCCCCGAAGAAATAAGAGGGATGGCGGAGTGGATAACCATTTTAACAAGGCGGTGGCCAGACATGATTAATAATAATACTACACGCCTTGATGTACATTATGGTCTCACACGTCCATTATCTGATGTTCTGGGAGATAAAGTTGTCAAGCGTGACAATAACACTTTGGATATACTTACCATACAGAATGTTATTGACACGGTAGTGAAGCTGAAAGAGGAGGAAAGGCAGAAAAAACAGGATAACAAAAAGCACTGAGTTCGGCATAGGCAAAGCAGTAGGTTTCTATTGCAACAGAGTGGATATGTATAATTATTATGCATGTCCACTCTATTTTTTGTGATAAGGCGTGTCAATAGTTTTTGAAAATGTCGCAAAAATTTTTAAACATTAACGGGAA
>CANQQQ010000012.1 GCA_947626025.1 uncultured Clostridia bacterium | reverse complement strand
GAACCGCCGTATGCCGAACGGCACGTACGGTGGTGTGAGAGGGAATAAATAAATAATTATTTATTCTCTACTCGATTATTCCCAAAATCTATTTTTACATTTTGTTTAGCTTCAGCTGAATCAACAGCAAATAATTGAGCTGACTTAAATCTAAAAAGTGAAGCTACGATATTGATAGGGAAAACCATTAAATTAGTATTATATTTTGTAACTGCATCATTATAGAACTGTCTAGCAAAAGAAATTTTGTTTTCTGTATTCTGTAATTCTTGTTGTAATTCTGAAAAGTTTTGATTTGCCTTTAAATCAGGGTAATTTTCAGAAACTGCCATAATAGTTTTTAATGCACCAGATAGTTGATTATCAATCTCTACTTTTTGTTCTGTTGTAGTTGCTGATGCCCAAGAAGTTCTTAATTCAGTAACTTTTTTAAGTACATCTGATTCATGTCCCATATATCCTTTAACACATTCAACTAAATTTGGAATTAGATCAAATCTTCTTTGCAATTGCACGTCTATTTGACTGAAAGCATTGTCTACTTTTACTTTAGAATGAACCAAACTATTGTAAGAAGATATTACCCAAATAACTAAAATAACTACGATCGCTAAAATTATCCACCACATACATTTTCCTCCTTAAATAAAATATAAATATATAATAACATAATTAAAAAAATAAAACAATGCATTAGATAAATTATTTTTATAAACTAACAACTTAAACAAAAGACAAATTGTCTATTGATATTTTTCTTTGGGTATAATATAATAATCAGGTAAAAAAATAAGTTAAATATGTAAATTATAGAATATAGAAAGAGGAGATGTAATCAAATGAGTAATAATAGAAAAAAAATTGGAATTATAGTTGCATTAATAGTTGTGGTATTAATAATAGCAATAGTAGTTACTGTTATAATAAAAAATAAGAAGGCAAAAGAATTATTACAATACAATGTGGAAGAAATATCAGAAAAAGATTATAAATATTTTATTTTATATCTTAATGAAAAATATGGAGTAATGGACTCAGAAGGTAACATTATAGTTGAAACTAAGTATGATAAGGTAATAATTCCTAATTCAACAAGACCTGTATTTATTTGTTCAAATGAAGGTGACAAAAAAAATACGATTTTAAATGAAAAAGGAGAAGAAATTTTTAATATTTATGATAATGTAGAAGAAATACAACTAGAAGGATTGATAACTTCATTGCCATATGAAAAGAATATTTTAAAATATAAAGTAAATGAACAATATGGATTAATAGATTTAGATGGAAATAGAATTACAAAAGCAATATATGAAGAAATAAAAGGACTTAAATACAAAGAGGGGGAGCTTTTAGCTAAACGTAACGGAAAATACGGTGTAATAAATGTAAATGGTGCAAAGATAATTAATTTTGATTATGATAACATAGAAGCGGATAAATATTATGACAATGTAGATAAATATAAAAAATCGGGTTATATAGTATGCAAAACAAAAGAAGATGGATATAGATATGGGTATATATCATATGAAGGAAAGAAACTATTAGATACTGTTTATAATGACATAAGAAGAGTTATAGATATTGAAGGGGATGATGTATATACTATAGCTAGTAATAATGGGCAATATGGATTGCTAAAAAATAAAGAAACATTAATTGATTTTAAATATCAAGGTATAGAGTATAATTCTACTAATAATTTATTAATAATAAACAGAGGAACTAAATATGGTGTATATACATTAACAGGCGAAGAAATTGTGCCAATAGACTACAAAACAATACAATTTAATGGAATATATATATATGCTAAAACAGGAGATGATATTCAATATTTTACAGCTACTGGTGAAGGAGTAACAACAGGATTTACTTCATTAGTGCCTGCTAATAATGGGGAATATTATATAACAATTGATGAAAATGGATTGTATGGAGTAATGGATAAAAACCAGAATATATTGATTTCAAACAAATTTGTTTATGTTGAGTATATGTTTGACGATTATTTTTCAGTATATAAAAATGGAAGTGGGCTTGGAATAATGAATGCTAAAGGAAAAGAATTAACTGATTTCAAATATACAACAATAAGTAAGATTGCTGATACACAACTAATAAAAACAGAGGATATGGCTAATAATGCAATTGAGGTTTATTCTAAAGAACTAGAACAAATTGCGGAGTTAAAGGATGCAACACTAGATATTAGAGATACTTATATAAAATTATATAATGACAATAAAACTATTTATATAGATAATGAGGGAAATATTATTGATGAGAAACAGGCATTAGAATCAACCAAAGAAGCTCCAGACATGATAGGTGAATATGTTAAAGAATATATGGGATATTCACAAGTATATTATACTGAGAAAATGGATGAAATAGAATAATCTCTTTATATGCAGGAGGGAAATACATGTATCAAAGACTAGGAATAGAAGCCAAAATAGAAGAATTAATAAATAATGCTGAGAAAAAAATTAAACCTATATTTGAAAAAGTAGATAAAATTGCAGAATACAATAGTATGAAAGTTTTGTCGGCATTCCAGAAATATAGATTATCAGATGTCCATTTTACGTCAACTACAGGATATGGTTATGACGATATAGGAAGAGAATGTGTTGAAAATATATTTGCAGATGTTTTAGGAGCAGAGGATGCATTAGCTAGGACACAAATCGTTTCTGGTACACATGCATTGACAATAGCATTATTTGCGTTCTTGAGACCAAGTGACGTAATGTTAAGTATAGCAGGAAAGCCATATGATACTTTAGACCCAGTAATTGGAATAGAAGAAAATAAAAGCTCATTAAAAGCTTTTGGGGTAAATTATGAGCAAATAGATTTAAAAGATAATAATTTTGATACAGAAAAGATAGTAGAGAGAGTATCAAAAGGAAACGTAAAATTGATACATATACAACGCTCAAGAGGATATGCATTAAGAGAGAGCATTTCAATAGAACAATTAAAAAACATTATATCAGAAATAAGGAAAGTAAATAGTGAAGTAATTATAATGATAGATAACTGCTATTGTGAATTCGTAGAAACTATTACACCGATAGAAGTTGGAGCAGATATAGTAGTAGGCTCTTTAATAAAAAATCTAGGAGGAGGAATTGCTACTAATGGTGGTTATATAGCAGGAAGAAAAGATTTAGTAGAACTTGCAGGGGAAAGATTAACAAGCCCAGGTCAAGGGAAAGAAGTAGGACCAACAAATGGTGCTAATAGAGCATTTTTGCAAGGGTTATATTTCGCTCCAAGTGTGGTAGCAAGTAGTTTAAAAACTGCCATACTTGCAAGTGCAGTTTTAGAAGAAATAGGATATAAGGTTTCTCCAAAATTCAATTCTAATCGTTCTGATATAGTACAAACAATTGAGTTTGGAAATCCAGATGATATGATTAAATATTGTAGAGGGATACAATTTGGATCTGCGGTCAATGCACATTGTGCACCAGAACCAGCGGATATGCCTGGTTATACAGATAAAATTATAATGGCTAGTGGAAGTTTTACACAAGGTTCATCTATAGAGTTAAGTTGTGATGGACCTATAAGAAAACCTTTTGTTGCTTTTATGCAAGGTGGACTTACATATGAATATGGTAAGATAGGGATTATGAGAGCAATCCAAGAAATTGGTTTTAAAGGATAAATGTTGATTTAATATTTATAGGAAAATATTATAAAGTAGATATACAAAAATAAAGAAACAAAAATGTTATTTAATTTTCTAAAAAGTAAAGAATACAACAAATAAATTTAATTAAATTGTAAAAACATAGAAGAAATGATCTAATAATTTAGATTATTTCTTTTTTTCTACAAGAGATTTTGACAATATTTTAAACAAATACAAACTATAATAATAAATACAATCTCTATTGGAGGTGAGAGATAAAAGTAATGACTATATACTTAGATATAGTATTTGTTGAAAACATAATTATGAATTACATTATTTTATTTTCAACAGGACTTATTTGTAAGGAGAAAATTAAACAAATGAGACTCGTTATATCAAGTATTATAGGTAGTATTTATTCAGTAGCATATTACATAACAGAAATTACATTATATGCAACAATAATAGCAAAAATTTTTCTTTCCATAGCAATGATATATATTGCATTTGGCTCTAAAAATTTAAAAAACGTTTTTAAATCTTTAATGGTATTTTATCTTACGTCATTCGCTTTTGGAGGATGTGCCTTTGCAATTTTATATTACATAAAACCAAGAAATATATTATATCAAAATGGAAACTTAATAGGAACATATCCTATAAAAATTGCAATACTAGGACGGTATATTAGGTTTTTTAATAATTAATATTGCATTCAAATTAGTAAAAAGCAAATTAAATATGGATGATATTTTCTGTAGTGTGAGAGTTTTTAATAATGGTAACGAGCAGAAAGTTAAAGCTATGATAGATACAGGAAATTT
Organism: uncultured Clostridia bacterium; assembly: GCA_947626025.1. Lineage (GTDB taxonomy): Bacteria > Bacillota > Clostridia > TANB77 > CAG-508 > CAKPSH01. Next base: position 40,694 of record CANQQQ010000012.1, on the reverse strand, counting down.
ATTAAAAGACCCAATAACGAATTCACCAGTAATAATAGTTGAGAAAAGTAGCTTAAATAATATATTACCTAAAGAAATTTTAGACAACACACAAAAAATAATAAATGGAGAGTATGAATTCGATGAAAAAGATTTTAAATATGCTTCAAGATTTAGAGTACTACCTTTTTCATCTCTAGGAAAGCAAAACGGAATGTTATTAGGATTTAAGGTAGATAAGATAGAAGTGGAAATTAATAATGAAGAGATTACTAGAGATGATGTAATTATAGGAATATATGATAAAAAACTATCAAATAAAAGTCAATATGAATGTCTAATAGGATTGAACATAACATAATGTTAAAAAGGAGGAGGAAATGATATTAATATGAACATTTTACAATTATTGAAAATTAACTTGAATAATATTTATAATAAATACATAATTAATATTGAGGATAATTCTGAAGTATTTTATATTGGAGGAAGTCAAACTTTGCCGCCTCCACTCTCTCAAGAAGAGGAAGAAGAACTGCTAGAAAAACTAGAAAATAATGATGAGGAAGCGAAGAAAACATTAGTTGAAAGAAATTTGAGACTAGTAGTATACATATCAAAGAAATTCGAAAATACAGGCATTGATATAGAGGATTTAATTTCAATAGGTACAATAGGGCTAATGAAAGCAATTAACACTTTTAATGTTTCTAAGAATATAAAATTAGCTACATATGCTTCAAGATGTGTAGAAAATGAAATTTTAATGTATTTAAGAAGAATTAATAAAACTAAAGGAGAAATATCAATAGATGAACCATTAAAGCAAGATGGAGATGGAAATGAACTATTACTCTCTGATATTTTAGGGACAGAGAATGACATTACCTCAAAAAACATAGAAGATGAAGTTGATAAAAAGTTACTTAGAATTTCTATGCAAAAATTGAATGAAAGAGAAAAGCATATAATGGAATTACGATTTGGTTTTAATACAGGAAATGAAAAAACTCAAAAAGAAGTAGCTGATATGTTAGGCATATCACAGAGTTACATATCAAGATTAGAAAAAAAAATCATAGGGAAAATGAAAAAAGAGATACTAAGTAAGACAGGATAGTCGTAAGGACGATTGCAATGGACATTTTCAGAATATCTAAAATAATTTTAAAGTCAAAGTGAATAGAATAAAAAAACCAAATTTGGAAATAATATAATCAACAATATAATTTCCAAAGGAGGTCTTTTTTTTATGATAAAAAAGGTAGAGATTTGTGGGGTAAATACCTCTAAATTACCTATATTATCAAACGAAGAAAAGAATGAACTTTTAGTTAGAATAAAAAATGGAGATGAAGAAGCAAGAGAAAAATTTATACAAGGTAATTTAAGGCTAGTATTAAGTGTAATTCAAAGGTTTAGCGGAAGAGGAGAATCACCAGACGATCTATTTCAAGTAGGTTGTGTGGGACTTATAAAAGCAATAGATAATTTTGATATCAGTCAAGAAGTTCAATTCTCGACATACCGGAGTTCCAATGATTATTCGGAGAAATAAGAAGATATTTAAGAGATAATAATCCTATAAGAGTGAGTAGATCTGTAAGAGATCTGGCATATAAAGCTATTCAAGTAAAAGAGACGATGACAAAGGAAAAAGGTAGTGAGCCTACAATAGAGGAAATAGCAAAATCATTAGGAGTAGATAAAGAAGAGGTAGTTCTTAGTTTTGATGCAATACAGCTTCCTATATCGCTACAAGAGCCAATATATAAGGATGGAACAGAAAATATATTTGTAATGGATCAAATAAGAGACAATAAAAACACAGATGATAAGTGGACAGAAGATTTAAGTATAGCAGAAGCAATGAAACGATTAAGTAAAAGGGAAAAAGATATAATTGCTAGAAGATTTTTTGATGGTAGAACACAAATGGAAGTCGCAGAAGAAATAGGAATCTCTCAAGCACAAGTTTCAAGGCTAGAGAAAAATGCAATTTCTAGAATAAGAAAATCATATAAATAGTTTATATAGTTTATAAAAGAATTTATAAATCCATAGAATTGAGAAAAAGAAAAGATAATCATATCTTTTCTTTTTATATAATAGCAAATTTATAGGATAAATTATTTTAGCACGATAATTTTCTGTATCAAATAATAGTCTTATTATTAAAAAAAAGCATACATATATTATAAAGAAAATTTTATTATGAAAGGATAAAATTATATGAATGGAAAAGGATTAGACTTTAAACATAAAGAAGTTATCAATATAAAGGATGGAAAAAGACTTCGGATATGTTCAAGATGTTACAGCAGATTTACAAAGTGGAGTAATTACATCCATTATTGTTCCAGGCAACTCTAATAGAATAAATTTGTTTATTAATAATAACGAAATTGTAATCCCTTGGAAACAAATAAAATGCATAGGAGAAGATATTATATTAGTTGAAATAGACTTATAATAACAGTTGAATTATTACTAATAAAGCAGCTCCAGGAATTCCTAATATGCTTACAAAGAGAATAGTTATAAAATTTAAACCGATATGAAAACTAAAATATTCACCAACAAAATTAATAATATATAATATAATAGCACCAATTAACGAATTAGCTAAAAGTTTTAACATAAATTTTAATGGGACTATAAAAATTCTACATAATATGAATAGAATACATATTCCAGTTAAAAATCCAAGTATTGTATAAATATCCAAGCCAATCACCTCATGATAATAAATATGAGACAGGTTGGACTTTTAGAACTTCATTATGAATAGATTAAAATTAAGTAGAGAAGAGAGAAAATGGAAAAGTCTGCAATTAATAAGAATTCTATTTCTTTTAACTAACCTTATAGTTTTCATCAAATTTTAATTCTATTTGTTTTAATCTATCAATCATAATGCCAGAAGATTTGGCAGTTTTCAATAAATAGTTTAATTTTGATTTTATAGCCTTAATATAATATGAATAATAATCTATCATATCACCTTCTGCATATTCATAATTATTATTTGCACTTGATAGCTCTGCTTGAGTTTTTAGAATTAACTGAATCAACTCTAAATTAACATCAATATTATTAGGGTGAGAACTCTTATTTTCTTTAATATATTTTGTATAAATCATATGTAACCTCCTGGAAATTTAGATAATTTATATGAATAATATTTTATGCAAAAAAATAAAAAATTATTCATATAAGTTGTAATAATAGTTTTCTATAATATGAAAAAAATGAAAGATTAAAATTCATATAAATTATACGAAACTTAAAATTGGTTTTTTATTAAAATAGTTGAAAAAATACACTAAATGTCGTATAATTGAAACATAAATCCGTAATTATAATAAGGAGAATGTTATATATGGAAGAAAAAATAAAAGTATTAATAAGTGAAGAAGAAATCCAAAAAAGATTGTACGAACTAGCAGAACAACTTGATAAAGAATATGAAGGAAAAGAAGTAACTGTTGTTTGTGTAATGCGAGGAGGAGTATTTTTTACAGTTGATTTAACTTTAAAAATGAAGACAAAATTAAAATACGAATTTTTAACAATCTCAAGTTATGAAGGAACTGAAAGTACAGGAGAAATAAAACTATTAGAGGATTTAAGAGAGCCAATAGAAGGAAAACATGTATTGATATTAGAAGATATAGTAGATAGTGGAAGAAGCATGACATATCTATTAGATTATTTAAAGAGTAAAAAACCAGCAAGCTTGAAAGTATGTACATTAGCTGATAAAACTAGTAGGCGTGAATTTGAAGTGCCGCTTGACTATGTTGGTTTTATTGTACCAGATAAATTTATTATAGGTTATGGCTTTGATGTAGATAATAATTATAGAAATTTACCATATATAGCATATATAGAGGAGTAGAAGTGTTTAATATTGAAGAAGAGTTAAAAAAATTACCAGCAAAACCTGGGGTATATATAATGAGAGATAAAGAGGACAACATTATATATGTTGGAAAAGCAATATCTTTGAAAAATAGAGTTAGGCAATATTTTAGAAAAAATAATAAAACTGCTAGAATAGAAAAAATGGTCTCATTAGTAGACCATTTTGAGTATATTGTAGTGGAAAACGAGGCTGAAGCTTTAATATTAGAATGTAATCTAATAAAAAAGAACAGACCAAAATTTAATGTACTTTTAAAAGATGATAAAACATATCCATATATTAAAATTGACGTAAAATCACAATATCCAAATGTTTTTATCACTAGAAGAATAGTAAATGATGGTTCAAAATACTTTGGACCTTATGCAAATCCAGGCAGTGCAAAAGAAATGGTAAATTTTATAAGGGAAAAATTTAAAATTAGGCAATGCAAAAGCTTTAAGTCAAATAAAAGGGTATGCCTAAATTACCATATAGGAAGATGCTTAGGACCTTGTGTAAATAATATTTCAAGAGAAGAATATATGGAGCAAATACACCAAATAGAAATGTTATTAGAGGGAAAGATAGATAAAGTTGTAAATAAATTAAGAGAAGAAATGAATAATTCATCAATAGCACAAAACTATGAGATGGCAGCAGAGATAAGAGATAGGATACAGGCAATAGAAAATATTTCTCAAAGACAGAAAGTATCAAATACTAATATTAATGATATTGATGTTATAGGTGTTGCAAAAAATGATCTAAAAGTTTGTATAGAAGTTTTCTTCGTTCGTGGTAGCAAAATGATAGGAAGAGAGCATTATTTCTTTGATAACCTAAAGGATATGGAGGATAAAGAAATTTTATCTGGTTTTATAAAACAATATTATATGAATAGTTTAAATATACCATCAAAAATAATGCTTAGAGAAGAAATAGAGGATAAATTAAGTGTTGAAGAATGGTTAACTAATATGGCTAAAAGAAAGGTAGAGCTAAAGTCTCCGCAAAAAGGAGAAAAATTAAGATTTATAGAAATGGCAGAACAAAATGCACGAATAACTTTGAATAATAAAGAACAAGATCAGTACGATATATTAAATGAATTAAAAGAAAAATTGAATTTAGATAAGTTACCAAGAAAAATCGAAAGCTTTGATATATCACATATTTCAGGAACATTTATGGTAGCAGGAATGTGTGTAATGAAAGATGGGAAAATAAACAAAAGCTTATCGAGAAGATTTAAAATAAAAACAGTACTTGCACAAGATGATCCGAAATGTATGGAAGAAGTAGTTACCAGAAGACTAAAACATTCAATAGAAAACACAAATGGAGGATTTGGAGAACTCCCAGACTTGATTTTAGCAGACGGTGGTATAACACAAATAAAAGCTATAAAGACTGCAGTTAACAAATATAATTTAGATATACCAGTGTATGGAATGGTAAAGAATGATAAACACAAAACAAGAGCATTAATTGGAGAAGATAGAAAAGAAATAGAAATAACAGAGAAACTATTTAATATAATAACTACATTTCAAGATTCCGTACATGATACTGCAATAGAATATCATAGAAAATTAAGAGAAGGGGCAGTTACAAAATCAATATTAGATGATATTGATGGAATTGGAGAGAAAAAGAAAAAAGCACTATTACAGAGATTTGGTACAATAGAAAAAATAAAAAATGCGAAAGTGGAAGAATTAACAAAAATAAAAGGAATAGATAAAAATTTAGCAGAGAAAGTTTTGAAAGCATTGAAGTAAAAATATGTGGAAAAATTATGAAAAAAGTCTTAATTTATTGATTTTAAATTAGATTAATGGTAACATATATATTGAGGTAATGTATATAGCGATTAGTGATATATACAGTATCTGTGAGCAATAGAAAAAATGTAAAAATTACAAATTAATAGAAAAGATAAAAAATATAAACCTAAGATTAAGGAAGGAAAAAAATATGAAACTACAACACTTGATAATAATATTTTTAATAGTAATGTTACCTTTAGGTCTAATAATGTCACAATATACAAGTTTACAGATAGATACATTATCAATAAAAACAAAATATGATACGGCATTATTGAGTTCTACTTTTGATACTATGAGTGCATTTGAATTAAATACTATAAATAGTGATGCATCATCAGTAGTTGGTGAAGAAATAAGAGATTTAGAAGCGGTAATTTCGACATTTACAACAAGTTTAGCTACAAATTTGGGAATGTCAAATGCATCAAGTGCTACAATATCAACTTATATACCAGCGCTTGTATTTGGATTATATGATGGTTATTATATATATGCACAAAATGATACAGAAACAGGAAGAGAATTAAAACCATATGTATATTACACAAAAACATATACCAGAGGTAATACGAATATAACAATAGCATACTCATTAGATAATTATGTATCTATATATGGGACATATAATGGAAAGACAATTTCAGCATCAGGATATTTAGTTATTCCAGAAGATGTTGTAATATCACCAGACTTTTCGTATGTTATGACGGCAGATGAAGAAAGAGGAACAAAAACAGAGGTACTTAACCCAGGCACAAAATCTGGAGGGCAGAAATCATGGATAACATACAAAGGGTATGATATATGTCAAGAAATGCTTTATGAGAATAAAGCTCTTTCAAGAGATGATGGAATGCTATTAAATCAGCCGAAAAGTACCACAGAAGCAATGATGTATTACTATGAAGCAAAACAATTTACAGAATTATATAATGATGTAGTAAGTACATTAGGATTACAAGACCAGCTAGTGCTAGAGATAAAAGAGGGAAATGATCCGGAAGATGAAAATTCTTTATTTATGAACGAAAAAGTAAATGTAATTAAGGACTCAATAACAAAGAATTTAAACAATGCTATATATAATTATGAAGGAGGAGTTTCTGTAAATTATGAAATGCCACAATTAACAGGGGAAGATTGGCAAAAAATACTAAATAATGTATCAATAATAGCATTTATAAAAGATATTCCAATAGGGACTACAACTTATAATAATTATGTGGTAGTAAATAGTACTACAAATCAAAAATATAACAGTGCAAAAGCAATTGACTTTATAGAGTATGTAAAGGATGTAAATGCAGAAATAAATTCGTATGGATATTATCATAAAATAACTTGTGATGAACTAATAGATGATATAGAAAGTGGAGTTATAGATGAAATTATAGGATATGCATCAGTAGATTTCGAAAGATATAAGAATTCATCAGAAAATACAAATGATTATTATTACTATTATAAGCATAACGAATATGCAGACTATGAATGTGAAGTAGAAACAATAGAAAATCAAAATGTAGCTACAATGCAGGAATATATAAATAACAAAACAACAGATTTAAATACAAGAAATAAAATATTAAAAGCATATTATACGGCAGTAGGGCGAATAAGATATCGTTTAGTAAAAGCATCATCATATATAAATTTAGATGCCAGCAAGAGTTTTACAGTAAGATATTATCCAAACGGAGGAAGTTGGTCATACGGAAATCCAGAAATAGTGAGTACAAATATAGGAAAATTGCAAGTGATTTCAGAAAAACCTAGCATAGTAGGTAAAGCATTTGTAGGATGGTCTAGTACACCGGATGCAACAGTCGCAGATGTAAAAATGGGAGATGCGATATACGGTCAAGATGGAAGAACGGTGAATTTATATGCAGTATATTCAAATCAATATACGATAACGTACTATACAAATGGTGGAGAAGGAGGACCTACTCCAAATGTACAGACAAAAGTAGCTAATGTAGATTATATAATACCAGGTACAAGACCAATAAGAGCAAATAGTGTATTTTTAGGGTGGTCAACAAATCCAGTAGCAACAGTCCCAGAATATGTAGCAGGAGATATATATTCTGGAAATAATAATTTAACCTTATATGCAGTATGGTCAGAAACGAAAGTTAAAATTACATATAACACTATGGGAGGAAGTTATATACCAAGCCAAGAAAAGGGGGTAAATGCTACAATAACATTACAAGGAACGCCAGTCTTAATTGGAGCTACATTTAGAGGATGGTCAACAAGGCAAAATGGAAGTGTAGAATATATGCCTGGTTCGCAATATTCAGGACATGAAGACTTGACTCTATATGCATTATGGAGTGCGGTAACATATAGAATTACTTATAATGCAAATGGTGGAGTATTATCAAATATTTTGCAAGACGTAGCAAATTGCACAAAAACATATGGATTATATTATCGAATACCAGATTCGAAACCGACAAGAGATCAATATGAATTTATAGGATGGTCAAGAAATCCAAATGCACTAGTGCCAGATAAAGATTATGCACCCGGGGCTTGGTATAGAGAAAATGCCGATTTAACATTATATGCTGTATGGGAATCAGGATCTTACTCAATAGTATATGATGCAAATGGCGGAACAGATGCACCAACACCTCAGACAGCGAATAAGAGTAGTAATATAACAATATCAACTAATAAGCCAACGCGAGAAGGTTATGAATTTGTAGGTTGGTCAACTTCTAATACAGCATCAGAAAGGGAGGTACAATACAGAGGAGGAGAAACTTACACAGGAAGGACAAGTATGATGTTATATGCGGTATGGAGACAAAAAACATATACGATAACGTATAATGCTAACGGTGGATCTCCAACCCCATCAAGCCAGACCAAACGTTATGGAGAAAGCATATATATAACCACAAGTAGACCTTCAAGAACTCACTATTATTTTGTAGGGTGGAGTAAAAATGCAAATTCAAAAACAGCTGATTACTATCCAAATCAAGTATATAGGGATAATCAATCAGTAACATTATATGCAGTATGGAGCTCAGCAGGATTTTTCAGTATAACTTATGATGCAAATGGAGGAATTGGAGAACCAGATATTCAACAAGAAATACCAATAGGAACAAATGCTACGATATCAACAAAAAGGCCTACAAGGTCAGGATATACGTTCTTAGGCTGGTCAAAGAATAGAACCGCAACAACACCAGATAGTAATTATGCACCAGGAAAGACATATTCGGGTCCTTCAGATTTACAATTATATGCAATATGGGGAGCAAATAACCAAAAACTAATAGTTAATCCAAATAAAGGAACATGGAGAAATGCAACAACTTCTACTACACTTAATATGACAGCCAATTCTACAACAGAGATAGAGAAACCTACACCACCAACTGGATATGCTTTCTTAGAGTGGGAAGTGACTTCAGGAGATGCAACCTTAATGCCTACTATCTCAGGAAACTATGAAGTAACTATGGGAATATCAGATACTACGATAGTAGCAAAATATACAAAAAGATATTATATAGTATCATATAACAAAAATACAACGTCAGTAGTTACTAATATGCCATCATCAATTAATAAAGAATATCAATCAAAAGTTACAATATCAGAAACAGTGCCAAAAAGAACAGGATATACTTTCTTAGGGTGGTCAGAAAATAAATTATCAACAACACCGAATAGTAACTATGCACCAGGAAAGACATTTAATATGCCATCAAGTAATGTTACTCTGTATGCTATTTGGAAAGTATCATCAGGAAGTACAGGAGCGCTAACAGTAAAAGATGAAAATAATATGTTTGCGATAAAAAGATTTCAAATGCCAAATGTGTATATAAGTAAAATAAGAAAGTATATGTTAGATATAAGCTAATAATTAAAATAATAAAAATATTATTAGAATTTATTCATAAAATCAAATAACTCTTCATATATATATACAGGGAGTGTGTTATATATGAAGAGATTATTTGATTTTAATGTAAGATTATGGAGAAGAATGAAGAAAAATAAGGTATTGTCATTAGCATTGATTGTATTTATGACATTTTCAATAATTAATACTTTGTTAATTTGTAATTTTGTACAAGTATTACAATCAATTTAATAAATACATATTTATACATGATAGAAATGTTGAAATGAGGAAGAATACAAGTGTGAAAAAACTTTCGCCTTTGTGTTCTTTCTCATTTTTGTATGCTTGATTTTATCTTAAATTTATTATAAAATATAAACATAAAATTTAAGGAGATAAACCATGTCAGACTTTGTACATTTACATATCCATAGTGAATTTAGTTTACTGGATGGAGCAAATAGAATAAAAGATTTACCTATTAGGGCTAAAGAATTAGGAATGAAGGCAATGGCTATTACAGACCATGGTGTTATGTATGGAGTAATTGACTTTTATAAGGCATGCAAAAAAGAAGGGATAAAGCCTATTATTGGTTGTGAATGTTATGTAGCAAAAAGAAGTAGATTTAATAAAGAACCAGGAATTGATAATGTGTATAATCATTTAATATTACTAGCAAAAAACAATCAAGGTTATAAAAACTTAAGTAAAATGGTATCACTTAGTTTTGTAGAGGGATATTATTATAAACCAAGAATAGATAAAGAGTTATTAGAAAAATATCATGAAGGGATTATTGCTTTAAGTGCATGTTTAGCAGGAGAGGTTAACCAATATATATTAGAAGATAACATAGAAAAGGCAGAAGAAACTGCATTGTGGTTTAAAAATCTATTTGGAAAAGATTATTATTTAGAAATACAAAACAATGGAATAAAGGAGCAAGTACTTGTAAATCAAAAATTAATAGAGATCTCAAGAAAACTAGATATACCTATTGTAGCAACAAATGATGCACATTATTTAAAAAAAGAAGATGCATATAATCATGAGGTACTTTTATGTATTCAAACGGGTAAGAAAATGACAGATGAAGATAGAATGAGATTTGAAACAGATGAACTATATGTAAAGAGCCCTGAAGAAATGAGTGAATATTTTAAGAATATACCAGAAGCGATAGAAAATACAGTAAAAATTGCAGATGAATGTAATGTGGAATTTGAGTTTGGACATACAATACTTCCAAACTATGATGTGCCAGAAGGATTTGCAACACATTATGACTTTTTTAAGAAATTATGTGATGATGGAATTAAAAAAAGATATGGAGAAAACCCATCAAAAGAAATTTTAGATAGGGAAGAATATGAACTTTCAGTAATATCTAAAATGGGTTATGTAGATTATTATTTAATTGTATGGGATTTTATTGATTTCGCAAAAAAGCAAGGAATATCCGTAGGACCAGGACGTGGATCTGGAGCAGGTTCCATTTTAGCTTATGCAATAGGAATAACTGATATAGATCCAATAAGATATAATTTACTATTTGAGAGATTTCTAAATCCAGAGAGAATAAGTATGCCTGATTTTGATATAGACTTTTCAGATGCTAGAAGGCAAGAAGTTATTGAATATGTTGGGAAGCAATATGGTGCAGATCATGTGTCACAAATTGTAACATTTGGTACAATGTCTGCAAGGATGGTCATTAGAGATGTTGGACGAGCATTAGATTTTCCTTATGCTGATACAGATAGATTGGCTAAAATGATACCAAATGAATTACATATCACTATAAAAAAAGCAATGGAAGAGAACAGAGAATTAAAAGAATTATACGATAATGATGAGAAAATAAAAAAAATATTAGATATAGCAATGGCTCTTGAGGGAATGCCTAGACAAGCATCAACACATGCATGCGGAGTGGTTATAACAAAAGAACCAGTAGATACTTATGTACCTTTGCATGTAAAAGATGGAACAGTCGCTACTCAATATATAATGACAACGTTAGAGGAATTGGGACTATTGAAGATGGACTTTTTAGGACTAAGAACTTTAACAGTACTAGATGATGCTATGGAAATGATAAAAAAGAACAAAGGAATTGAAGTAAAATTTGATGAAGAAATGAATGACCCTAATGTATATAAATTATGGGGAGAAGGTAAAACAATAGGAATATTTCAATTTGAAAGTGCAGGAATGACTAGATTTATGAAGGAACTAAAACCAGATAGTCTAGAAGATATCATAGCAGGAGTTTCTCTATATAGACCAGGTCCTATGGATCAGATCCCAAGGTATATTAAGAATAAGTTAGATCCAGAACATGCAGTATATACACACCCATCACTTATCCCAATACTAAATGTAACGTATGGTTGCATGGTATATCAAGAACAAGTTATGCAGATTGTTAGAGATTTAGCAGGATATTCGCTTGGAAGAGCAGATCTGGTTAGACGTGCAATGGGAAAGAAAAAGTTAGATGTAATGGCGAAAGAAAGAGATATATTTATAAATGGAGAAGTAGATGAAGAGGGAAATGTTATAGTACCAGGCTGTGTAAGAAATGGAATAACAGCTGAAGATGCAAATAAAATATTTGACGAGATGGCTGAATTTGCAAAATATGCATTTAATAAATCACATGCAGCAGCATATGCTGTAGTAGCATACAGAACAGCATATTTAAAAACATATTATCCAGAGGAATTTATGGCAGCAACTTTAAATAGTTATTTAGGAAATCTTGATAGAATACCTATGTATATAGATGAATGTAAAAATATGAATATTCAAGTTCTAGAGCCAGATATTAATAAAAGCCAAACAAAATTTACTGTTGAAGACGGAAAAATAAGATTTGGATTAGGAAGCATAAAAAATGTTGGAACAGAAGTTGTTAATATTATTGTAGAGAACAGAGAACAACATGGGCAATATAAAAGCTTAGCAGATTTTTGTGAAAGACTACAAGATAAGTCGGTAAATAAAAAATGTATAGAAAGTTTAATAAAAGCAGGAACATTTGATGAATTCGGACTATCAAGGAGCACGCTACTTGCATCATATGAAGGAATTATAGATACAATACAAACACAAAATAGAAAAAGTTATCAAGGGCAGGTAAGTATGTTTGACTTAGGTGAAGAAAATGATAACAAAGAGGGATTAAATAATCTTAAATATACTTATAATTTCCTTAAGGAATTTTCAGAAAAAGAACTCTTATCCATGGAAAAAGAAATGTTAGGAATTTATATATCAGGGCATCCATTAGAAAAGTTAAGGCAAGAGATAGAGAAACAAACTAATATTAATACAATGGATATGAAAGAAATGCTAGAACAAATAGAAAATGGAGAGAGTACAAGTTATAAAGATGGACAAATAGTTAAATATGCTGGAATTATATCAAGTATTAAGAAAAAATATACTAAGAATAATACGTTAATGGAATTTGTTACAGTCGAAGATTTATATGGAAGTACAGAAATAATAGTTTTTGAAAACTGTTATCAAAAGGCATCAAATCTTTTAATGGTAGATAATATTATACTTGTAACAGGAAGATTAAGTATAAGGGATGATTCAGATATTTCTATAGTTGCAAGCGATATATCTGAAATTAAAAAAAGAGACACAAAAACTTTAAAATTGGATATAACAGGGATAGATGAAGCTACTAAACAAAAGTTAAGAGGAGCTTTGAGATTTTTCTCAGGAGATAGAAATAATCTTCCTGTTGAGATAATAGAAGATGAAGTCGTAAAACCATGTGCAGGAATTTTCTCTAATAGAGATACAATTAGACAATTTTATGATATTTTAGGAAAAGAGAGAGTAAAAATATAATTAATTATTTAATAAAGAAGAACACATTGTGTTCTTCTTTATTGTTTTGGCTGTCGAATAAAGTCGATAATTTCTTATAAATCGCCAAAACTTCCTATGTTTTGCTATTGGAAAAAATTCCCAATACATGTATAATAATTATATATAAGGGAGTGAGGTTATGAATATAAAATATGATGAAGTGGACAAGCTATTAACTTGTCAAATTACTGAAGAAATTGACCATCATACTACAGAAAAAATAAGGAGGATTTTAGACGATGAAATTGAGAGATATATTCCTAAAAGGATTGTATTTGACTTTGATAAGGTTTCTTTTATGGATAGTGCCGGAATCGGAATGATTTTGGGAAGGTACAAGATGATACGTATGCTAGGTGGAAGTGTAGAAATGATTAATGTAAAGTCAAATGTAAGAAAAATATTTGAGATGAGTGGAGTACATAAAATTATACAAATTAATTGAACACAAAATAATAAACTATGTAAAGAGAGAATTTGAAAATTAAAATAATTTTTTTCCAAAAATTAGGAAGGAATGATATTAAGAATGGAAAATAAGGTGAAATTGGAACTAATGAGTAAATCTTCAAATGAGGCTTTTGCAAGAATTGCTATAGCTGCCTTTGTATCACAGTTAGATCCGACAATAGAAGAAATTGCTGATATAAAAACAGCAGTATCAGAAGCAGTTACTAACTGCATAATACATGCATATGAAGAAAAAGAAGGAATAATATATGTTACATGTATTTTAAAAAATAGAGAAGTAACAATAGAAGTACAAGATAATGGAATTGGAATTGAAAACATAGATATGGCAAAGGAACCATTATATACTTCAAAGCCTGAACTGGAGAGATCAGGTATGGGTTTTACTATAATTGATAGTTTTATGGATGAGATGAAAATTGAGTCTATTGTTGGAATGGGAACAAAAGTAACCATGAAAAAAACAATTAAATAATAAGTATACAAAGGATTGATATTGGAATGTTTGAAAACAATATTGAAGATATAAAAAAGGCTCAAATGCGGAGACAATGAGGCAATGACAAAATTAATAGAAGATAATCAAGGACTAATATGGAGTATAGTAAAAAGATTTATTGGGAGGAATCATGAAACAGAAGACTTGTATCAAATAGGATGTATGGGATTTATAAAGGCAATAAAAAGATTTGATACTAGTTTTGAAGTACAAGTTTCAACATATGCAGTACCATACATATTGGGAGAAATAAAAAAATTCATAAGAGATGATGGAATAATAAAAGTAAGCAGAAGTGTCAAAGAATTAGGAATTAGAATAAAACAGCTACAAAATGAGTATTTAAAGAAAAATCATGAAGAAATTAATATAGCACAGTTATCTGAGCAATTAAAGATAGATAAGGAAGAAATTATATTTGCAATGGAAGCACAAAGACCAGTTGAGTCAATATATCAGGATGATAATAATGATGATAACGATAAAAGAGAATTACTTTCTAAGATACCTATTGAGACGAACCAAGAGAACAAAATAGTTAACAATATGGCATTAAATCAAGTTATTAATAATCTTAATGTAAGAGAAAAACAAATAATTATTTTAAGATTTTATAAAGATAAGACACAAACTGAGGTAGGCAAATTGCTAGGTATTTCACAAGTTCAGGTATCAAGGATAGAAAAGAATGTATTAGAAAAAATGAAACAGAAATTGGAGGCATAATGAAAAAAACAATTATATTTATTATAATAATATTATTTTTATGTTTTTTAATACCGATAATTTTTACGCGCAAATTTGAAACTTTACAGATATTTTCGGAAGATAAAGAGATTGAAGAACTACAAATAGATAAGAGTTATAATTACGATGATTATACAACAATTAAATTACTACATACTAACGATAATACAATTGAAGAGGTAAATTTAGATGAATATTTGTGCAATGTTGTTTCTGCTGAAATACCAGCCTCATATAATATAGAAGCTCTAAAGGCACAAGCAGTTGTTGCAAGAACATATACTATATACACAATAGTTAAAAATAATGTAAAACATGGTCAAGCAAATATCTGTGATTCTCCAAGTTGTTGTCAAGCATGGATTTCTAAAGAAAATAGACTGGCGAAATGGGACGAAGATGTGAGGACACAGTATTGGAATAAAATTGTAGAAGCGGTAAATAGTACAATTGGGGAAGTTGTAACTTATGAAGGAGAGATCATTAATGCACTTTATCATGCGAATAGTGGAGGAAAAACTGAAATTGCGTCAGGCGTGTGGGGAGGCGGAGATTATCCGTACTTACAAAGTGTAGAAACAGCACGGAGAAGAGGGATATGAACAATATAGTTCTAAAGTTAGCTTTACATACACAGAATTGGCAAATAAAATGAAAGAGAATTATAGCAACTTCTATTTTGATAATGATAGGACAATACAAATACTAGAATATACAGAAAGTGGAAGAGTAAAAACAATTAAAATTGGAAATGTCAATATATCAGGTGTGGAATTAAGAGGAATATTAGGACTGAAATCAGCCAATTTTGAAATTAGTATAGAAGGAGAAAATGTAACATTTAATGTGATTGGATATGGGCATGGAGTTGGAATGAGCCAAACAGGAGCAGATGCACTAGCAAATCAAGGGTATCAGTATTATGAGATTATAAAACATTATTATACAGGTGTAGATATAACAAATATAAAAAATAATGTATAGAAAAGAAAAATCTGGAAATAATGTATTTACAAAGGAGGAAGAAAAATGAAAAATAAAATAAAAAACATTACTTATATCACCATTATTTTAACGATACTTGTTGTAATATCCCTTATTGTTGGTATGATTATAAATATAAACAGAATGTATTCTGAATATAAAGAACAAGCAATAAGTTTAAAGTCAAATATATCAGATCAAGATGATTATAATGAATTGGTAGATAATTACGAAGAAGCTAGTAGTGCAATAGGCAAAACAGTAGAAGATGTAAAAAATGAAGAAAATCTAGGAGCAAATACTAATGAAAATACAATTCAAAGTGAATCTAATACTAAAACAGAAACAAAAGTTGAAGAAAAAAAAGAAGTTGAACCAATTATAGAAATACCAGATCCAACATTTATAAAACCTATAGAAGGAGATATAATAAAAGAATATAGCAAAGAAAATTTAGTATATTCTGAGACTTTAAAGGAATGGACAACACACACAGGAATAGACATAGAAGCAGATTTAACAACAGTTGTTAAAGCAGCTTCTGATGGAACAGTAAAATCGATAAAAAATGATCCTAGGTATGGAATAACAGTTATTATCGAACATTCAAATGGTTATGAAACAAGATATTCTAATTTATTGACTGCTGAATTTGTAACAATAGGCGAAAATGTAACTGCAGAGCAAACGATAGGAACTGTTGGCAGTACCGCTAGTTTTGAAATTTTGGATAAACCACATTTGCATTTTGAAATCTTAAAAGACAATGAATATTTGGATCCAACAACATATATAAAAGAGTAATAATTATATGGCACAGGGCAAACCTGTGCCTAAATTTATATTGTGGTGTTGTATAAGCAATTTTCCTTACGGAATTAACAAATTAAATAAATTATAAAAAATACCTTGATATTTTTCAAATTGTAGTGTATGATATTTATAAGAATTTTATAAGTAAAAATATAAGGAGAAGTGAATATGAAAAAGATTGTGATTGCTTTGTTAGTGGTAATATGCATTTTATCTGTTTTTGTTTCGTATAAGATATATGCGACAAGCGGAGAAGATGTATTAAATTCAGAAACGGCAAGCAAATTGATCGAAATAAAAGAAAAAAGTGCTAAAGAATTAGAAGATTTTGTTGCAGAATACGGAGATGAAACCTACGGTTTTGCAGCATATATACTAGATAAAGTTAGATTTTTCAGTATACCATTATGCTTTTTGGGAATATCAGTAGGAGCTATTTATCAATATGTAATAGGAATAAGAAAATTGGATACAAGATACAAAGGTTTTTTCGCTATAATAGCATTTGTAACAATATTAATAATATGTCAAGTATTACCGTTTGTATTTGTAGTAGTAGTAAAATTTGGAAGGAGTTAAAAACTAATGAAAGTTTTATTCGCAGTTAGTACAGAGGATATAGCTGAAAAGATTATAAGAGACTATCAAAAAAATTATAAAGAAATAATATCTTCAAAAAATGTTTATTATTTTAATGCCATAATTAAAGAATTGCAAAGAAATCAAACATATGACAGAATAGTAATAAGTGAAGATTTAGAACCATTCACAAACAATAATTATGAGGCTATAGATAAATTTATATTTGAAAAATTAGATAGTATAAGTGATGAGGCAATTGATGGTGCAGGAAGAGATATACCGATAGTAGTAATCTGCTCAGAAAGAAGAGAAAAGGGAGATAATCTATTAGTAAAGCTATTTTCAATAGGGGTTTATGATGCATTAATTGGAAATGATAGAACAATTGAAAATGTAAGCAATCTATTGAATAAGCCACGTACTAAAAAAGAAGCAAAAACCTACTATAAAATTGAACAGGGAGAATATGAGCCAGAAGATGAAAGAAATGTAAGTGAAATAGAGATTCAAAATATTTTATCTCATTATAGAAAGTTAGGAAAGAATGAAGAAAGATATGTTGAGAGTTTTGACAGTATTGCACAACAATATAATGATGATCAGTTAAAAATAATAATTAAATTTTTACCAATGGATGTAAAGGCAGTGCTTGAAGCAGAGTCACCTAAGTATCAATCTATAATGACATACAGTCCAGATACAGTAAGAAGAGAAGAAATAAAGAAGAGTGATTTAAATGTATCTAAGATAGTAGATAATCATTCAAAACAGCCTACAGGACCAGTTATAATACCAGAGGAAATGAAAAATAGAGATGAAGTGAGAAAGATTACTGATCCATTTGCAATAAATAAAACAAAATCAGGAAATGCAGAAAATTATTCAGATGAAATAGATAACATTGAAGGCGCAAATCAATTAGAACAAATGAGAGAAATAGACGCATTTAGACCTATAGAAACAACTGAACAACCTGTAAAGAGAGGAAGAGGAAGACCTAGAAAGATAGTCACAGAACCAGAAGTAACTACTCCAAAAAGAGGAAGAGGAAGACCTAGAAAAAATCCACTTCCAACAGAGCAACAAAGAGAAGAATTACTACAAATGGAGAACACTGTTTTACCAGGATTTGAAAAGGATGGAGAAATAAATTCATTATCAAATACAAATAATTATGAAACGGATTCAGTACTACCAGGATTTGAAGATGATGAAACAGAAGATAATAGATTTATTAAAAGTGAAAATACAGTGTTACCAGGATTTGAGGATGATGAAGATGAGTTACAAAATGATAAAGATGTAATAAATAATATTTCATCTACATATGAAGATAATACTAATGATGATAACTCATTAACAGAAGTAGAAAATGAAAGAAGCGAGATTGACATTTCATATTTATTGACTCAAGATAAGAAAATAGTTTCTTTTGTTGGAACTTCAAAGAATGGAGTGTCTTTCCTAGTTAATAATATAGCAGAAATATTATCAAAGGAAGGCATAAACACAGCTATTGTTGATTTAACAATGAATAAAAATTCTTATTATATATATACAGAAAACAGAGAAGAATTAAGAGAAATTGCTTATGCTTCTATGGAAAATCTAAAAAGAGGAGAACCAATAGGGATAAAAGTAAATGAAAATTTGACAGTATATACCTCATCACCTAATATTAGAAATGCTAGTTACAGTATAGAAAATATGTTAACAACATTGGTTAAAAATCATTCTTTAGTACTATTAGACTGTGATTATTCAACAAATAAAGAATATTTTAGAGTTGCACAAGAAATATATATGGTTCAAAGTATGGATGTTTTGACGATTCAACCTTTAACAGAGTTCTTAAGAAGGTTAAAAATAAATAATATTTTACAACCTGAAAAACTAAGAGCAGTTATAAATAAAGCACAAAGAGTAAGAGGACTAAATGAAGAGATGATAGTTGGTGGAATGTCAACTTATAATGATCCAGAAATGTCTATACAAGACAAATTGTTTGATATGAAAACGATAAGGAAGACAGTAATTCCATTTGATTTAGATGCATATTCAATATATTTATCAGGAATAGCAAATTGTGAGATATCAACTAGAGGATATAATAAAGTATTTATGAATTGTTTAAACAGATTAGCAGATCAAGTATATCCTGTAATATCAAACGGATCACTTAAAAGAAAGAGTAAAGAAAACGTTAATACTGGAAGTTATATGAATTATCAACAAAGTTCTGCACAGTTTACAAATAGTACAGATAGTACTTTTGATTATATGAAACAACAATAAAAATAGGAAAAGGAGTGAGCTTTAATCTAATATGTGGATAATAGGAGTAATAATAGTTTTAGTTGCAATAATAATCATGTTGATTCTATTTAACATGAAAATCCATAAAGAAATTAACAATTATCAAAACATTAATCAGAAAATAAATGGATTAAATGTATTGCAAGATTTTATGACGACTGCAGGAGATTCTATAAGTGTAGATGAAAAAATAAAGAAGATAAATCAGATTTTAATACAAGAATATGATATAAAATACTCTACTATTGTAGAATTCAATGGAACAGAATATGTAATTAAAGCTTCTAATGTTGAAGAAAAGCATTGGGACAACCTTAGGAGTTTGCATAACGAAGAAATATTTAGAGATAGCATAACAACTGCTACTCCAAAATACATTACGGTAGATCAAGAAGATCAAAGATTACCATATCAAAAAAGTGAATTTGGAAGAGCTAAAGCAGCAATGTTTTTCCCTTTATATATAGAAAATGTATATATAGGGTATTGGATAATAGAGAGTGGTATACCACATGCATTTGATGATATAGATACAACTATACTTGAAGTGGTAAAAGACAATATATTATCTGTATTTAGAATTGTTAATTATCAAAATATCGTTGAAAGTTTAACAAGAGAGGATTATTATTCTGAGCTAAAGTCTGGAGAATACTTATTTAATGAGGGAAGAAAAGTAATAGACAAGTATACCAATTCTACGATATGTATGATGAAGATTACAAATCTTGAACAAATTAATAAAGATTTTAACAGAGAAACTGGAAATCAAGTAGTTATAGATATGTGTGATTATATAAAAGATAATTTGTCAAGTGAGTATATATTTGTAAGATACATGGGACCTAAATTTGTAATTGCTTTTTCAGGAGCAGAAGTAGATGGTGTTACTAGATTTATTCTAGACATGAAAAGTGCAGTAGAAAATTTAGAAGTAGAAATGGTTGAAGATGAAAATTCTAAAAAGAATAAAAAAGAAAAGAAAGTTGCTAAAATAAAATTAAATGTTGTTTTGACAACATATTATAAAGGAACAGCATTAGAGAAAATTCTAAAAAAGCAAGAAGAATACTTAGATAATGCACCAGATACAGAGAATGACATAAATAATATTTAAAAATAATGATTAGGAGGAATAGCTATGGAAATAGATAAAACAATGAATTTTAAGATAGAAAAAGAAAAAAATTTAAAGACAAAAGAGACTTTAAAGCAGGTTTATGATGCATTAGTAGAAAAAGGATATAACCCTGTAAATCAAATAGTGGGATACATTTTATCAGGTGATCCAACGTACATTACTAGTTATAAAAATGCAAGAAATATAATAAGACAAATCGAGAGAGATGAATTATTAGAAAGAATGGTAGAAAATTATATAGGAATAATTGAATAATATGAGAATATTAGGAATAGATTATGGAGATGCTAGAGTAGGAATTGCCATTACAGATCCACTGAGAATAACATCTCAAGGATTAGAAACTATACATCATAGTGGTAATGACAAGATAGTATTAAAGAGGATAGAGGAACTTTTACATGAATATGAAGTCGATACAATAGTTGTAGGAATGCCTTTTAATATGAATGGAACTAGTTCCGAAAGGGTAGAAGTAACACAAAAATTTATACACAAATTAAAATGTAGATTTAATACAGTAAAAATTGAAACAATAGATGAAAGATTGACAACTGTATCTGCTCATAAGACTATGAATATGCTTGACATAAACAAAAAAGAGAAGAGAAATATAGTTGATACAATATCTGCAGAATATATACTAGAAACATATATGAATAGAAGTTTATAATATTATAAAGTTTTCAACATGTATTTACTATAAAAATAACAAATTTGTTTTAGGTAATATTAAACCTTAAGAAAGGAATGATAATAATAATGGATAATGAACAGAACGGAATGGAAGAAGAATTAGAAAATATTATAGTTTTAAATGACGAGAATGGAGAAGAAGTTAAATTTGAGTTCTTAGATTTAATAGAATTGGATGGAGAAGAATATGTTGTATTATTACCAGCAAACGATAGCGATGATGCTGACGAAGTCGTTATTTTAAAAGTTGAAGATACTGATTCAGAAGAAGAGGAATCATATGTAAGTGTTGATAGTGATGAAACTCTTAATAAAGTATTCAATATATTCAAAGAAAAGTTTAAAGATGAATTTGATTTTGTAGATGAAGATTAATTGTAGGACAGATTTTCAAATGAAAAAACATAAGAAGGTAAAAAGAATTTTATCTTCTTATGTTTTTTACGAAAAATACTATATTAATTTTGTAAATAAAAATTTACTTTATGCATGTGCCATATAAATATAGTTAAAACGTATTAAAAATAAATATTATACAGAGTCTAGATTGAAAGCTTTTAGTAATTAATTTTGTATATTTCAATCGAAAATTTTTATAAGTTTTTGAAAGGGAAAAAAATGAATGTAGGATTTGTATCACTAGGATGTAGTAAAAATTTGGTAGTAACAGAAGAAGTAATAGGACTATTTAAAAAGCATAATTTTGATATTGTCAATGATGAAAATGATGCAGATATTATTATAATAAATACATGTGGATTTATTGAATCTGCAAAGCAAGAAGCAATAGATACTATACTAGAAATGGCAGAGTATAAAAAAGGAAGATGCAAATATCTTGTTGCAATGGGGTGCATGGTTGAAAGATATAAAGAAGAAATGGAAAAAGCCCTACCAGAAGTAGATTTGTTTATAAGAGTAAGTGAATATAATAATTTATGGAAGAAGATATCTGAATTATTAAAATTAGAAATGCCAAATGATTGCATTAAATGGTCAGATAGAGTAATTACAACAGGAACTACTATGGCATATTTAAAAATCGCTGAAGGTTGTAGTAATCATTGTACATATTGTGCTATACCTAAGATACAAGGACCATATATTTCAAGAGAGTTTGAAGAAATTATAAAAGAAGCTAAAACCCTAGCAAAAAAAGGCATAAAAGAAGTAATTGTAATAGCTCAAGATACTACAAAATATGGAATTGATCTATACGGAAAACCAAGATTGTCAGAACTCTTACAAGAATTGTGCAAGATAGATGGAATTGAATGGATCAGATTTTTGTATGCATATCCAGAAAGCATTACAGATGAATTAATTCAAGTAGTAAAAGAAAATGATAAAATTTGCAAGTACTTTGATATTCCAATTCAACATATTTCAAATAAAATATTAAAACGAATGAATAGAAAGAATAGTGGTGAAAGTATAAAAAAACTTATAGAAAAAATAAGAACAAGCATACCAAATGTTATTTTAAGAACAACATTAATAGTAGGATTTCCAGGTGAAACACAAGAAGACTTTGAGCAATTATATGAATTTGTAAAGAGTGCCAAATTTGATAAATTAGGAGTATTTACATATTCAAAAGAAGATGGAACACCAGCAGAAAAAATGGAAAATCAAGTGCACCCAAGTACAAAAAAATTTAGATATAATAAAATTATGAAATTACAGAAAGAAATATCTGAAGAAAGTCTAAGAAGTAAAATAGGACATACTTATAAAACTTTAATAGAAGCAAAATCCTTTGATGAAAGATATTTAATAGGAAGAACTTATATGGATGTTCCATATGAGGATGGACTGGTTTTTATAAAAAAATTAACAGATGAAGATTTAATAGGAAGATTTGTAAATGTAGAGATTATAGGAACACGAGAATATGATTTAGTGGGAAAATTGATATAAATAAAGAAAGGAAATATAAAAATGGAGAATAAAGGATTAAAATATGATGTAAACATAGATGAAGCAAATCAAGCAAAGAAAGATATGGCAGATAGCCTAGCAACAGATAATAAAAGAGTATTAAACAAAATAGGTGCATTCTCATCATTATATGACATAAAGTTTGAAGAGTATAAAAATCCAGTATTAGTATTAAAAACTGAAGAACCTGGTTCTAAACAGTTGATAGCGGCTCAGTATGATAAATTAGAAAATGTATCTTATGATATGATAAATCACCTAATAAATGACTGTATAGTGATGGGGGCAAAACCACTAACAGTTCAAGATGCTATTATTTGCGGAAAAATGGATAAAATAGCTATTAATAAAATAGTAAAAGCTGTATCTGAAGCTTGTAAAGCTCAGGGGTGTGTACTAACAGGAGGAGAAACTTCTGAGCAACCAGGAGTATTAGATGCGGGTACATATATATTAACTTCTAGTATAGTAGGAATTGTAGATAAAGACTCAATAATAGATGGATCTAAAATAAAAGTGGGAGATGTAGTAATTTCTGTTGAATCTAGTGGAGTTCATACAAATGGATATACATTAGTAAGACAAATAATGAAGCAATCACCTAAAATTTTAGAAGAAAAAGTTAATGGTAAAACTTTTATAGAAGCAATATTAGAACCTCATAGATGTTATTATAAAACAATAAAAGATTTATTTTCAAAAGATATAATTACAGGACTTGCACATATAACAGGTGGAGGTATAAAAGAAAACCTAAACAGAATACTACCAGAGAATGTAAATGCAAGAATAGATGCAAGCAAATATGAAATATTAGATATATTTAAATTAATTAAAAAATATGGAAATGTAGAAGATGCAGAAATGTTAAGAACATTTAATTTAGGTGTAGGATTAACAGTAGTAGCTCGAAAAGAAAATGCAAGGGAAATAATCAATCATATAAAAGCACAAGGAGTTAACTGTTATGAGATAGGAGAGATAGTAGAAGGAAACAAGCAAGTTGAGGTAGTAGGAAAATTAAAATGGTAAAAGAATTTTAAAAATTATTAAGTTTTGGGAATTATAAAGCATTTTTTTGAAATTATATATTAAATAAAAAGGGCAGGAACATTTGATTCCTGCCCTTATGTATAAACATAAAAGTGGGAAAAAATATTCCTGCTAAAAAGTATAAGCTAGTAATATAATTATTTGTTAGCCATGTTGTTTTCTGCTTGTTGTATTAACTTTTTAACCATGTTACCACCGATTCTACCAGCATCTCTTGAAGATAAGTTACCATTATAACCATCTTTTAAAGTTACACCAACTTCACTAGCTACTTCATATTTGAATTTATCTAAAGCGTCCATAGCTTCTGGAACTAATTTTTTGTTAGAATTTGTTGCCATTATCATTCACCTCCTAGAATAAATCATTTTGCTATGAAACAATTTGGTCACCAAATCATTTCATACTATATCTTGCACAATATTTATAAAAATAAACAAGAAAAATTTGGAAAATTTGTCAGAAGAATGTAAATTAAAAAATATATAATTGATATAATAAAAATAAAATGATAAAAAATAAGAACATAAATATTACAAAAATATTACATCAATATGACTTTTATGTTACAAAAGTCATAAATTATTGAATATTGAAAAAAACTAGCGTATAATATAAAATGATTATGATTATTTGTAAGAAAAGGGAGGAATTTGAAATGGCATCAAATCCAATGCAAAGAAAAGCAAGAAATTCATTTTTATTAGGAGTATTTATCACCATGGTAATTGCAGCACTTGTAATAGGTTTCCTTTTATGGAGAATGTATCAACAAAAACAACAGGAAGAAGCAGTAGAAAATGCAAAACAGACAGTATATGTATTAGCTACAGATGTAACATCTGGAGCAAGTGTATTGATAAACGAATTAAAAGCAATAGATGTAACAAAAGATGCTGTACCTGTATCAGCAATTACTAATTTAAATTATGCAAGTATAGTAACAGAGAATACACAATATAAGATAGATTTACCAGCAGGGACAGTACTATCTGAAGATATGATAGTAGAATCAGATGATGTAACTGCTAATGATACTAGGGAGCAAGAATTTAATATGATAATATTGCCTACATATTTGGAAATAGATGATTACGTAGATATAAGACTAAGATTACCAAGTGGTGAAGACTATATAGTAGTATCAAAAAAGAAAGTAATAGATGCTGATGAAGTTACTATGTGGATAAGACTTACAGAAGATGAAATATTAACATTATCAAATGCAATAGTAGAAGCATATCAAATAGATGGAACCCTATTATATGCAACTACTTATGTTGAACCAGGAATTCAAGAGGCAGCATCAGTTACATATGTTCCAAAGATTTCAGTAGCACAACTAATTAACAGTGATCCGAACGTTGTTCAAACTGCAAAAGAAGAATTAGCAAAAAGATATAATAACTCTACATTATATAGTGGAAGAACAGATATTATAAATCAAGCAGTAGGATCACAAGGTGAACGAGCACAAACAAATGTGACAACAGGTACTGCAACATCAATAGAAGCACAAAAAGATTCAAGAAGTAACTATATAAAAGAATTAGAATCAGCACAATTAAATGGTACAACTGAATAATAATTAACTAAAAAAGTTTAATTGTATTTTAAAAGAAATATTACGTTTCTAGAATATTAATAAGGAGAAAGTACAATGAAAAAAGTCGGATTTATTGGAGCGCATGATAAAACAAATTTAATAATGTGTCTTGCAAAGATTCTATCAATGAAGAATAAAAAAGTTTTAATAATAGACACAACGGCAGAGCAAAAATTTAAGTATATAGTACCTACATTAGAGCCGACTATGACGTATATAACAACATGGGAAGAGATAGATGTAGCAGTAGGCTTTAAAAAAATAGAAGACATATATAATTATTTTGCTACTACAGAGGAAAAAATGGAATATGATATTATACTAATGAATATTGATGATACAAATACAATGGTAGATATGAAAGTAGAAGAAAATGATGAGAATTGTTTCGTGACTGCTATGGATTTATATTCTATCAGAAAAGGACTTGAAATATTTAAAAATATTGAAAAACCTATGAAATTAGTTAAAATTATATTCTCAAGACAAATGGCAGAATCAGACAATGAGTATATAGATTACTTGGCAAAGGAAACTAAAATAGAGTGGAGTGAATCACAGATATTTTTCCCACTAATATTAGACGACAAATATACAGAAATGGATAATCAACTTATTTATAGAACTGGTTTAAGAACAATGAGTTCTTTATATAAGGATAGTTTAGCAACATTAACTGCAATTCTATTTCAAAATGAAATTAAAGAACAGGAAGCACGAAGAATAATAAAAGTACTAGAAAGGGAAGGGATATAGATGTCTGTAATAACTTTTTGGAATAATAGCAAAAATGGTAATATAGGACAAACTTCGTCTTTAGTAGCAACAGCAACATTAATGGCAGTTGAGCATAACTACAAAATACTATTAATATCTCCACAACTTGGAGACATGGATTTAGATAAGGCGTATGGTGTATCTGAAAATGCTGCTATGAAATTTCTAGGATTAAAAGAAGTAAAATTCAATTCTGGAATAGAAGGAATAATGAAATTAGCAAACAGTGGAAAATTAACACCAGGATTAATAGGAAATTTTACAAAAATAGTTTTAAAAAATAGGTTAGAAGTAATTGCAGGAAAACGAGAGACTAATGACGAAGAAATTGAAAAATTTGATTTTAATGACTATCCAGACGTAATAAAAATAGCTAACAATTATTATGATATGGTATTTGTAGATTTAGATAGAGGATTAGATTCAAATTTGACAAGGAGAATATTAGAAGCATCTAATTTAATAATTTATAATATGGAACAAAAACTTGAAGAAATAAATAAATTAATTCAGTTACAAGAAAAAGAGAAAATAATAAGCGGAAGAAATGTTTTATATTTATTTAATAGTTATGAAAGAAATTCAAAGTATAATATAAAAAATATAATAAGAAATACAAAGTTAAAAAAAGATATATATGCTGTACCATATGATTTAATGTATAGCGATTCTCTACAAGATGGCACAGTAGATAAATGGATTTTGAATCCAAAAATAAGGAAAGCAGCATTAGACGAAGAACATGGATATTTTGTAGCACAAGTAAACAGATTTTGTGACAGTATAATATATAAATTGCAAGAATTACACATGTTAGGATAATCGAAACAGTTTTTACAACTTATACTTGAAAGACTTAGAAAGGAATGGTATTAGCAATGATAAATGTTATAATGATATTATTATTAATAGTAGTAGCTGTTTTTGGAATTTATAAACTTATTTTAAGCAAAAAGAATGCGGTAGAAGAAAAAGATATAGAAGTAGATGATAAAACATATTCCTTAGATGTAATGTCAAAATTTATAAAAAGAAGGCTAGATGAAATTACAAAGGTAAATTTATATGATATCGGTTTATCAGAAGAAGAATTAAAAAGAAGAAAAAATAAGAAATATGAATTGAAGAAAGCTTTAAAAGGATGTACATATGGAGATGTTAATGATAAAAAATATGTAAAAGGAATTATGTTTGACTTGTTACTTCAAGAATATGGAGTAAATGAAACTAACATATCAAAAGCAATTCCTTTTGATATACCATCACTATTAACACCACAAGATAAATTTGACATACTTATTTATAAATATAAAAAAGAATTTGGATATGAAGCTCTAACACAACTTATAAAAAAATATAATTTAGCAACATTAAAATATTTAGAAGGTGAAGCTAAACCTTCATATGTAATTACAGCAGACGAAATAGTTGATATATTTGAAAAAGAGCAATTACAATTGGAATTTGACGAAAAATTAGAGGTTGTAGTCCAAAGAATATATCAATATTATAAAGGATATAGTGCAATAGACGAAATAAGAGATATGAATATAGATGGTGTATCAGGAGGAGTTTCTGGATTACCAGAATCTTTCTTAAGTCAAGTTGCACAAACAGATGGAGATTATTTAGGACAAGTATTAGATAATAAAGTTCCAAGAGCATGTGATAGTATATGGATATTTTTCCAAGGAAAATCAATAAGACTTGCATTTCTATCATTTGGAAGTGAAAGTGAATTAAAAAGAGTATGCCAGAACATATATAAATATAACAATCCAGGTCAATTATCAGACTCAAATGGTTATAAAATTAATGAGATGAAAGACGGTTCTCGTGTTGTCGTTGTTAGACCAAGTATGTCTGAAACATGGGCTTTCTTTGTAAGAAAATTTGATGTTAAGCGTGCTACTCTAGAACAAATTATCACATGTGATGGCAAAGATGAAGCAATAGATTTATTAAAATTCCTAGTAAAAGGAGCAAGAATTATATCTCTTACAGGAGAGCAAGGCTGTGGTAAAACAACAATGCTTATGGCTATGATTGAAAATATTTATGAAACTATGAACATAAGGGTTCAGGAAACTGCATTTGAGTTACACTTAAGAAAAATATATCCAACAAGAAATATATTATCACTAAGAGAAACAGAGACAGTTTCAGGACAAGAGGGACTAGATGTTCAGAAAAAGACAGATGGTTCTGTTAATATTATAGGTGAGGTTGCAACAGATCCTGTAGCATCATGGATGATACAAGCTGCTCAAGTTGCTTCTAAATTTACATTATTTACACACCATGCTAAGACTTTCCCAAACTTAGTTACAGCGCTAAGAAACTCAATGTTAAGAACAGGTGTATTTAAGGATGAAAAAACAGCAGAAGAGCAAGTTATACAAGTATTAAACTTTGATATACATTTAGTAAAAGACTTTAGAGGAAGAAGATATATAGAAAGAATAACAGAATGTGTTCCAGTAGAGAATGCTAATCCATACACAAGAGATTACAGAAATGAAAAAACTTTAGAAGGAAAAATAGAAAAATTTATGGACAATGCTACAAACTACTTCCAAAATGTTACAGATAGGCAAACTTATGACTATGTAAACATATTGGAATTTAGGGGAGACGGATATGTTCTAACAAATAAAATTTCAGATAAAAACATACAAGAAATGAGAATGAACATGGATGATACAGATGCAGAAGCATTTGATGCTTTTATAAAAAAACACTGGGGAAGTGAAAAAGAAACACGTGCATAGTAAACTGATGAAAGGAGGCCCTAATTAAAGATGTCAATGAATTTATTGAGATATGTGTTAATTGGATCTATAGCAATTTTTGTAATTATAGTTATAGCATATATAAAACTAATGAAAAAATTAGATCAAGGAGATATAAAACTTGCAAAGCAGTTAAAAGAGGGAACAGAAACAAATAAATTTTCATTAGATGTTATATACATGAAATTGTATACTATATATTTAAAGATTCCAGGATTAAAAAGATATCTTTTAAAATTAAGAAGAAGATTAGAGATAATAAATATAGAAGATGAATATCAGACAAGGAAACAAGCATCAGCATCTTTAACAAAGGCACTTATATGGCTTATACCTTTAACTATTGTTATTATTGCAATGACATCTAAGAATATGTTAGTAATGGTTATACTACTATTATTTGAAATCTTTATAGTAGAATCTCTAGTAGAAGGAAACGTTAACAAATTAGATAATAAATTGTTAAAAGAGCAAATAGAATTTTTTGCAGAAATAAGACATGCCTATCATGAATCAAGTATGGTAGAAGAAGCAATATATCAAGTAGCACAAACAAATGAACAAGAAGTTTCTTTGCAAGCTGAAAAGGTATATGAAATATTAATTGCGGATGATCCAGAAACAGAATTGGAAAAATATTATGATATTGCCCCTAATAGTTATTTAAAGGAATTTGCAGGTATATCATATTTAACAAAAGAATTTGGAGACAGAAGATCAGATACTGGTGCATCTTTATATTTGAAAAACTTAAATAATATTACACAAGAGATGCAACTAGAAATATTAAAAAGAGATAAATTAGATTATGTATTTCAAAGTTTATCAGTTATAGCTTTAGCTGCAGTGTTATTGCTAGAACCTTTGAAAGCTTGGGCTATATCAAATTTTAGCTTTGTAGGAAGCTTTTACAATGGTAAGCTTGGTACGATAGCAGAAATAATAATCTTAGTATTAACAGTAATATGTTATATTATGATTAGAAAAATTAAAGATACGACAAAGAATAATGTAATGGAAGTTGAGAACGAGCACCCGTGGCAAGATAAACTATATAAAAAGCCAATTCCTAAAATAGTCGTGGATGCATTTATGCCTAGGAAAAAAACAAAAGAGTATATGAAGATTACAAAGTTATTGAAAGAGTCTGCTTCATCTCAAAAAATTGAGTGGATGTATGTAAATAAGTTATTAATGGCAGTAGCAACATTTATAATATCAATACTTATGTTTTTCTATATACATAATGTATCTACAAATTGGATATATGAAGAAGTATTATTAGAAGATGGAACAACTTCAATGATTATGTCTCCAAAAGATACAAAAAAAGGAGAAAAGATACTAGAAGTAGATAATAGCATATTAGATAAACTTAAAGGTGATAATAGTGTTACAAAAGAGAGAGTTAGATTAGAATTATCATTAACAAGTTATTATGAAGAAGCTGATGATGAAACCTTAGATGTAGCGGCAGATAGAGTATATACAAAATTAAAAACAATTAATGCCGAAAGCAAAATTCAATGGTATGAAGTTTTAATTTCAATGGCATTTAGTGTGATTGCATATATGTTCCCGAATATACTATTAATTTTCCAAAAGAAGATGAGGGAATTAGAAATGGAAGATGAAGTAATGCAGTTCCAAACGATTATTCTTATGCTTATGAAGATTGAGAGGGTAAATGTTGAGATGATATTGGAATGGATAGAAAGATATTCTAATATCTTTAGAGTTCCAATTTCAAAATGTGTTAATAACTATGAAAGTGGAGCTTGGGAAGCATTAGAAGAATTAAAAGAAGATGTTACATATCCTCAATTTGTAGGTATAGTAGAAAGTCTACAAGCTGCTGTTGAGAAGATTCCAATAAAAGAAGCATTTGACGAACTAGAAACAGAAAGAGAGTATTATCAAGAAAAGAGAAAAGAATCAAATGAACGTTTAATAAGTAAAAGAGGATTAGTAGGAAAGGTATTTGGATTTGCACCAATGATAGCATTATTTGTAGGATATCTAATAGCACCATTAGTTATATTAGGTCTTATGAATATGGGATCTACAATGTCAGCTATGCAATCAATGGTATAGATAAAATAAAAATATGGATTGTGCTTAAAAAGAGGAGGGAGTTTTATGGAAAATGCATCAACCGCTTTACTAATGGCTGGAGGAATGCTCTTAGCGGTAATAGTAATTTCTTTGTTTATATTAGGATATTCATATGTAACTGAAATGGCACAATCAAAAGTAGATGTAGAATTATTGGAGGAAATAGAAGAGTTTAATGCACCATTGTTATCTTTCAATAAAACTGCTATGTATGGAACAGATGTAATTTCTATTTTAAATTTAGCAATAAGCAATAATAAAATAAATAGAGTACGAGTTGGAGAAGAATTTTATATAGATGTAGAGTTTAAATTAACAAAAGATTCGATACAAGATACAGTATATGAATATGCATTGAATGAAGAAAAAGCAACATATAGTAGTAAAGTGGTTACAAAAAATAAAGCTTTATATGGAGCAAGTGAATTTGCTTTTGAAGTTAATCATGCATACAGCTTAAGCAATAATTTAGAGCCTATAACTGAATTTTTACAGACATCAAATAAAACTGAAGAGACAAGACGTGTCATATCTACTAAAGATGCTATTGTAACTAAATATACAATTACATATTCAGGAATAGCAGATTTTAAGAGAAAGACATTTAAATGTTCAAAAGTAGAATATGATTCATATGGTAGAATCAATGCTCTTAGATTTGAACAAATTCAAGAATCGGTATATGATGGAGGAAATAGCTAATGGAGAATGCATCAAAAGCCTTATTAATGGCAGGGGAGATATTTATTGGTGTAATAGTACTTAGTATATTTGCTTATGTATTCCAAAGAGTGTATATTTTTGCAGAAGATTATCAGTACAGAAATGAACTTCAAAAAATAGCTGCATTTAATACACAGTATACAAAGTATGCAACAAACACAGGAAGTGAAGCAACTTATATATATGCTGAAGATGTAGTAACTTTGACGGAGAAGGTATTGGACTGGAATGAAATAACAGCGATTGATAGTGAAAAAATTGAATTATATATATTAGATAAAAATGGTGGAGTTATATACTCTACGCAAACAGTAATTCCTAATTTTGATAAAGAGAACTTTTTAGATACCTATAAGTTAAGGGGAGATCCTACTCAAGCAGTAAAAAGGGAATATAAATTTTCATGTTTAGTAGAAGTAAATAATGTATCAGGAAGGGTTAATAAGATTACAACTCAAATTAAAGGTGAACGAGACAATTAAAGTTTCTCTATACTAGAAAGGAAAAACTATGAAAAAAGGAATTGTCATATTAATAATTATTGCAATTGTTATTATAGCACCGCTTATGTTATTGATAACTCAATACAAGGCAGAAAAAAATGAAGTAAACACATTCAATTTAGAATTTGAAAAATACAAGAATGGAAATACATATGGAACAAATATAGGTTCACTTATAAATTATTCAATTAATAATAATGAAAAATATAATATTCAAAAAGATGAAAATGGACTTTATATAGATGATAATAGGCATTGCATAAGAGTACAAATAAAAATGTTAAGTTCAGAAGATGAAAATACTATGGTAACTTATGATATGGAGACAATAGAATCCTTAGGAATTGAAAGATTTGTTAGAAACTTTAACTTATTGGAATTTAAATGTACAGATATAATCTATAATTCCTATGGACAAGTAAGTAAAATCGTTTTTGAACTAGCAGAATAAAACCTAAAATTACTATTGACTTTAGCCCAAAAATATGCGATAATAATAGAAGAACGGGTTTTAATGTCGATTTATGTAAAATAAATAATATATTCAAAGGAGGAAATGATATGGAAAACGCATCAAAAGCTTTATTAATAGCAGGAGCTGTTTTAATTGTTATAGTATTAATTAGTGTTGGTATGATGATTGTACAACAATCACAAGGACTTTTGGGAGATGTAGGAGATGTAACAAGTAATCAATCTGTTACAGCATTCAATACACCATATGAAAATTACCAAGGAACTCAAAAAGGAGCTTCTATAAGAACTTTAATGGGAAATGTATCTACAAATAATTCTACAAATGCCAGTGGTCATGTTATAACTATAAAATTAAAACTTACTGCAGATGGTCAAGAAGAAGAGTTAACCACATCAACAGATATTACTAAGAAGGCAGCAGAAATAATTGCTTCAGCTAGATATAGTGTAGTAGCTACAAATAAGGATGCTGAAGGCTATATTACAGAAATATCAATAACGAGAAAATAATATAATTTTATAAGGATGGTGTCAAATGGAAAATGTAACAGAAGTCTTAAAAATGTTTTTTGCAGTAACCGTATTTACCATAGCATTAACTGTACTTTTCCGAATGACAGCACTTGCAAAGGATACTGCTGATGCAGTATTCACTGCTATAGATAGAAATACTTATATGGATTACAATTCATATGAGGTAGATGGACCTAACAGAAAAGTGACATTTCAAGAAATAATGCCAGCAATATATAGATATGCTCAAGAGGGGTATGGAGTTACAATAATAGACGATGGACAAATTGTAGCTAGATTTGATTTAGATACAGAATCACAAGTAGCAAGTTGTTTATGGACAGATGCAAGATATGTAGGAGCATCACAGACTGAGAGAGACAGAAGTGATACAATAAAAAACGAAATTGAAGGATTTTTAAATAAATATATAGTTCCAAAAGCTAAAATTGCGCAAGTAACAAATATAGATGCTTTAATAAAAAATATATATTCTACGGGAGATACAACTGGAAGAAATCCTGTATATACCTCATGGTTAAATTCAAATACATATCGAAATAATAATATAACTCAAAGAGTAAATTGTGATATATATGGAGGAACGACTAATTTTAGTTTAAGAAATCCAGGAGTAAATGAAAATGTTACAAGTTACATAGCAGGAACGCATAAAGCTGTATGCAATGGTAATGGTCTATTGGAACAATATAATAATTGTACATTTACAGAGTACATTGTACAGATTGATAGAAATGAATATATTAAAGATGAAAATGGTGAAAATACAGGATTATTACTATATGGAACAATTCGTTATACTAAAAAAAGAGAAATAATTTATGTGAAGAACTCATAGTACACTAGTTCTATAATGTACTAGTTAGATAAAATTAAGAAAGAGTTGTAATTAAAATAAATATGAAAGGATGTAGTTTAAATGGCAGGAGATTCTTTAATTACAGTTGTAACGATTATTCTAGCAGCAATATTATTATTTGTATTTCCAATGATAACATTAGCAGATAGAACTGATGATATATCACAAATTGCAGTTCAAACAGCTACAGTAGAATTTGTTGATGAAGTAAGAACAACAGGTAGAATAGAGGAAGATAATTATTATGATTTTATGGAGGCAATAAATGCTACAGGTAATACATATTCTGTTGAGTTAGAATTAAAACGTATAGATGAAAATCCAAGTAAGAAGTCAGCTAATGCTAATGAAGAGATTATAGGTGAAAATACATACTATGCAATTTATACAACACAGATTTTAGACGAACTTGAAAATGGCACATTATATTTGAAACAAGGAGATATGTTTACAGCAGGGGTAGTAAACAATAATCAAACTTTATCACAAGTATTAAAAGGCTTATTTTATAAAGTAACGGGAAATAGTTCAAATTCAATAACTGCAAGACATTCTGGAATAGTAACAGTAGATGGACAATAGATTAAGGTTGAAAATTTTTCAACCTATTTATTTTAGAGATGAGCTAAAAGGAGAAAGTGCATATGAAAAAAAAGACTAATATGTTTTTATTACTTATTTTGCTAATATTAATAATAATAACTATTATATTAATAGTTATTTTAAATCTAAAAGATAATAATGATACAGGAGAAGAAAATCAAACAGATGTAGAACAAAAACAAGAATACTATAATGAAAATGTGTCTTATTATGACTATTACAAAGATGGACAAATCGATATAGATATAAATACATATGTAAAATTACCTGATAATTATTTAGAGTATGAAATAACTTCAAATACCCAAGAAGAAGTAAGTAACATTCTTGACACAATAATAGAAAATTCTGAAGTTGAAATTCCAACTATATTATTGAATGGATACTATGGGGATATTTATAAAAGTGTAAAAGCTGGAGCAGAATTAGAAGGAAAGCAACTAAATCAATATATTAAAGATATTTATGGTTACGACAATTATGAAAAATATATTGAGGAGAATACACAATACTTTGAGGAAAATATTAAAACAGATTTAGTATATCAGGCACTGGCAGAAAAATTTAACATTAGTGTTGTAAAAAGTGATATTGAGGAGTATTTTTCTGAACGACTAGAAAATGGAGATACATATGAGTCTCTTATAGAAACTTATGGAGAAGAATTAATGTATAGATATACAATGCAATATAAAATAGAAGAAGAACTAATAAAAAGATTAGCATAAGAGAAACACTAATATAGTGTTTCTTTTAATTTTATTTTATATATCAAATTAAATGTTTAAAAACTAGTACATATGGTTATCATATAAAAGAGGTAATCATATGAAAAAGAAAATTTTTGTATCAGTATTAATAATTTTTTTGCTAACAGTTTTAATATACGTAAGTGATATTACAAATATTCCAGATAGTATAATATTATTCAAGGAAGAAGAATTAGATATAAATACTATATTTGGGATGAGTATAAAGGCATTAGAAGTGTCGAATGAAGAAAATGATAATGCAATGACTGATACAATCCAAACGTCCATTGATACGTATGCTAACAATAAAGAAACAATTAATATAGGGATAAACTTATTTGGGATACAAGTAAAAGAAATATCAGTAAATGTAATAGAAGACATTGAAGTTGTGCCTTTAGGAAAGTTAATAGGAATGAAGTTATATACAAATGGGGTACTAGTAGTAGGTGTATCTGAGATTTATGGAGATAACAATAAAGTATATAAGCCATATGAAAATACAGGAATACAAGAAGGCGACACTATAACAAAAATAAATGGTAAAGATATAGATTCAACAGAAGATATGATAAATTGTATAAATGATTCAAAAGGTGAAGAAATAAAAATTACTTATATTCATAATAGCAAAATATTAGAAACAAGTATAACCCCTGTTGAAACAGATACAAATAATTATAAAGTAGGATTATGGGTTAGAGATACAGCAGCAGGTGTAGGAACGGCTACATTTTATAATAAAAATACAGGAAAAATTGCAATGTTAGGACATGGAATTTTAGATATTGATACTGAAGAACTAATAGATATATCAGATGGGGAAATAACTAATACAAATGTAGTTTCAATAGTAAAAGCAGAAAACGGAAAGACTGGTAAGATACAAGGCATAGTAGAAGGACAGAAAGACATAGGTACTATATCAAAGAATACTTATTATGGTGTTTATGGAGAAATATACAATACAAAAGAACTAGGAATAGATACATCAAAATCTGTTGATATAGCATTAAGAGATGAAATTCAAACAGGAGAGGCAACTTTAATGTGCGCTTTAGACAACGGAAAGGTAGAAGAGTATACTGTGGAAATAGAGAAGATATACTTAAATAATAATTCAAATAATAAAAGTATGTTACTAAAGGTAACAGATGAAGAATTATTAGAAAAAACAGGAGGAATAATACAAGGAATGAGCGGAAGTCCAATAATGCAAAATGGAAAATTAATAGGAGCTTTGACTCATGTATTGGTGCAAAACCCAACAGAGGGATACGCAGTATTTTCTGATATAATGATAAAACAATTAAATGAATTAGAATAATTGCTATTCTTTTATTAGGCATAAAAAGTGCAAAAATAATAAAAACATCAAGTTAAAAAAATTTTAATTTGATGTTTTTATCAATAATGCAGTATATTTTATATATTCTATTTAACTAACATTGGACCAATTTCTGTAACAGTACCTGCACCAATAGTTATAACAATATCATTATCATTAACATTTTTCTTTATATAGGAAACGATATCAGTAAAGTCAGATATATATTCAACATTTCCACCTAAAGACTTTACTTTATTAGCTAGATCTTTAGAGGAGATATTATAAATATCTTGTTCACGTGCAGCATATATATCTGTAATGATTATATTATCAAAATTCAATAAAGCTTCAGCGAATTCATTTAAAAGATTTTTTGTTCTGCTATATGTATGAGGTTGAAAAATAGCCCAGGATTTATTGAATTTTTTATTTTTTACTGCTAATGCAGTAGCTTTTATTTCAGTTGGGTGATGAGCATAATCATCGAAAACTGATATATTATTATTAAAGGTTCCTTTAAATTCCATTCTTCTATTAGCACCTGTAAACTCTAACAGAGAAGATTTTATAATTTCAGGATTTATATTGTAGTATGAACACATTGCAATACATGCCAATGCATTCAAAACATTGTGCCTACCAGGCACAGATAGTTTTATATGAGAATAAAATTGGTTATTACAGTAAACATCAAACTCATAAAAACCGTTATCATCAAACAAAATATTTTTTGCAACAAAGTCTGCTTTATCATTATCAATACCATATGTAATAACTTTTGCACTAGTGAAATTAATTAAATTTAGGCAACGATTATCATCTGCATTTGTCACCAGTAAACCATTATCAGGCAATAATTTTACATATTTAATAAAAGCCTTTTCAATATTATCTATATTTTTAAAATAATCTAGGTGATCGTTATCAATATTTAAGACAATAGCTGATTTTGGAAAAAAGTGTAAAAAGCTTTCTACATACTCACATGCTTCTAGTATAAAGTAATCACTATTTCCAACGGTGTAATTTCCAGAGATGTTTTTCAAATAAGCTCCAACTTGAATACTGGGGTTGAGTTTAGCATTTAAAAAGCAAAGAGAGACCATAGATGTAGTAGTAGTTTTACCATGTGTACCAGAAATTGTTATTGTATCATTAAAACATTTTGTTAGTAGTCCTAAAAAAACAGCACGTTCCATGGTAGGAATATTAAGATTATGAGCCATTACTAATTCGGGATTATCTTTAGAAATAGCAGCTGTATAAACTACTAAATCTACATTTTTAATATTCTCAGGATTACTACCAATGCATACAGGTATACCACTATCAATAAGAACTTTAATAGTGTCTGAATTATTTGCATCACTACCAGATATATCAAATCCAAAGTGCTTTAGAGTATGAGCTATACCGCTCATGCTAACACCACCAATACCTATAAAGTAAATTTTTTTATATTTTATTAAACTATTAATGTCTTTCACAATTCATTCCCACTCTCTTTATAAAATACGAAAATATTATATACTTTTTAATATGATTTTTCAATAAAATATGTGAAAAATAAGATAAAAAAGATAAATTGTTACTTGAGAGAGTTTTTAATAAAGAAAATTTAATAATGATGATTATCCCCATGTTGTTATAAATTTAATGACTCAAACAACAATTTAATAAAAAATCGAAAAAAATTAAAAAAATAAGAAGGAAAAAAAGAAAAATTGGCGAATAATAATATTGTACATAAAATTAATATGTACAAACATAATAAACTTTGGAAGGCGGTGCACAAAATGCAAATAACAGATGTACGTTTAAGAAAAGTAAATTCAGAAAACAGAATGAAAGCTGTTGCTTCTGTAACATTCGATAACGAATTCGTAATTCATGATATCAAAGTTATCGAAAGTCAAAACGGATTATTTATAGCTATGCCTAGCAGAAAAACTCCAAACGGAGATTTCAAGGATATAGCTCATCCAATCAACCCTGAAACAAGGGAAAAAATTCAAAGCGCAATACTTGCTGCTTATGAAGCTCCTGATGCAGAAGAATCAGCTGAGTAATAAATAAAGAGGTCATTTCATGACCTCTTTTTGTAATTTGAATGAAAATCTTCTAAAATCCAAAGGTATTTATTCCTTTGGATTTTTTATCTAATAGGACATTAGAAATCCCCAAACAGACTGGTGTCAATTTGGGGTACATTCTACTATTGCATAAATTTAAAATTTTCAACAATAGTATTTGTATGGCGCTGATTTTTGGGGGCAAATACAGTTACATTAACATAAGTTTCGGTTTCATCTGCCGATAATACAATTTTTGCATCATGAGCTACTGCAAAATTTAACTTCGTTACAGCCATTTTTACATCATTAGAGATTTTCTTTAATTTGCGATTGAATTCAATCGTTGGATGTTCACTTGAATTTTCAAACGATTTAATAGAAAAGACTCTGTTATTTTCTGCTATTAAGCTAAATAGTAGCTCATAATGATGGGTATCCTGTAATTTGTTAATACAATCTAAAATTTCTCCAAGATCAGGTGCCTTTTTCCGGAGTTGAAAAGCGTATTCAAATAGAATTTCGCTTTTTTCATTTGTAATTGGTGGATTCATTGTATCCATTGCTGAATTACCTCCATGCCATTTTATAGATTAATGGCAACTCAATCGGTTATTACCTACTACAATATAATTATACCATAAATTAGCTTAATAATCAAATTTAAAAGGCAATGATACATAGAAATATAAAGAATTTAGTATATTATATGATATATTACAAAAAAATTACAAAAATTATAAATGGTAAAATTAAGTGACCGGTTTTTAAAAATAAAAAGACACACATTATTACTTTATGATACAATGTTAG
>CANQQQ010000011.1 GCA_947626025.1 uncultured Clostridia bacterium | reverse complement strand
GCAAATTTAGGAATAGAAATAAAAGAAGATAATAAAGAAACACAAGGAATGTATGACTTAAACGAAGATGGAATTGTGGATATGAAAGATAGAAATATTCTTAAGAAAAATTATGGAAAAAAAGATGAGTAAATCTAAATTAATTAAAAGTAAATGGGCGACAAATAATCGCCTATTTACTTTTATATATTCTAGTAAAATAATGAAAAATTACCTTAAAAGATAATTATTTAAGGACTTCATTTCTTAATAATTCATTAGATGAATAGATATAAATAATTAATTTTAGAAAGTCACAACTTTTAACAAATTACAAGTACAGGGTTGAAAAACATAATAAAATATAATATAATACCTAA
Organism: uncultured Clostridia bacterium; assembly: GCA_947626025.1. Taxonomy (GTDB): domain Bacteria; phylum Bacillota; class Clostridia; order TANB77; family CAG-508; genus CAKPSH01. The sequence goes on along the minus strand of CANQQQ010000011.1, from coordinate 45,757 downwards.
TATGTATGCTAATAAATTAGTATGATATAGCAGTTATATTCTAAAGATAAAAAAATAAAATAATTAAAAAAATGTAGTAACTAAGAAAAGATAAATATATAAAAAAGTAATTATTTATCTAATTGTACATATATATGTCCTCGTAGCTCAGTTGGATAGAGCGCGGACCTCCTAAGTCCGGTCTTGCGGTGGTTCAATTCCACTCGGGGACACCAAAATATATGATTAACTATAAACATACATACAGTATATTAATAAACTTATAGATAAGGAATAAAAATAACGACACATTCTACTTTTGACAAAAGAAATGTGTCGTTATTACTTGTATTAAATGGTAAGCACGTAAATTGCGGTTCTTATTTTTTATCTTTATTGGAAAATAATTGAAATTATTCCACAATTATGATATATTAAAAAAAATACAAATTATATTTAGGAGAAAAATGGAAAATAAAGATAAATTTATGAAAGAAGCACTGAAAGAAGCAGAAAAAGCCTATAAAAAACTAGAGGTACCAATAGGAGCTGTAATAGTAAAAGACGGAAAGATAATAGCAAGAGGTCATAATCAAAAAGAAGAAAAGAAAGATCCAACAATGCATGCAGAAATGATTGCAATAAAAAAAGCAAGTAAAAAATTAGGAGCATGGAGATTAAATGGGTGTGAAATGTATGTTACATTAGAGCCATGTCCAATGTGTGCAGGAGCAATAGTAAATTCGAGACTAGATAAGCTCTATATAGGTGCAATGGATGAAAAAAACGGTGCATGTGCATCAGTAACAGATGTATTAGAAGACTACAAACAAAATTACAAAGTTGAAAAAGAAGACGGTATACAACAAGAAAAATGTGAACAAATACTAAAAAACTTTTTCATAGAATTAAGAACAAACAAAATAAATAAAAAGGAAAAATAAAAAATGTATGATGAAATTATAAAAAAAATAATACATATATTTGTTATAATTTTTATAACAGTTTTAATTGTAACAATAATAGCCCTATTAATATTAAAATACAATATTGAAGGAGAAGAAAGTATACCATTTGAATTAACAAAAATAATGGTAATAAGCACTGGAGAAGGTATTGATAAATCAGAAGAGCAAACAGAAAATAAATGGAATCTAAGACTGGTGCAAAACAACGATATATACCTAGAAATTTCAAAGAATAAGAACTATACGGAAACAGAGATAATAGACGAAATTATAATAGATAATTTAGAAATTGAAGAAGCACCAAATAAAGGAACACTAAAAACATATAGACCAACAGAAAAAGAAGATATAGTATATGAAAATACAGAAGAAAATGAAATAAGAGAAAGTCTAACATACATAGGAACGGAAAGTTCTAATACAAAAAAATTACAAATTGCAAATCAAGGAGGATTAATATTATTTAGATACTCAATAGAAGACTTAGGAGAATATATTTCAGATGTAGATGAAGTAAAACATGATGGAACAATCCTTAAAGAGCAAGATATAAAATACGAAGACATACAATGCAAAGTAACATTTGACTTATCAATAAAACTAAAATCAGACATAACATATACAGCAACAATAACATTAGACTTACCAGCAGGAAATGTAACGGAAGAAGGAACTTCGTACTATCAAAAAACAGATTTAAATGATATAATTTTTAAAAGAAAATTATGGTAAAACATTGAAAAAAAAATTAATAAGATATATAATAATAAAAGATTAAAAATCTAACTCTTGTATGGAGAGTAGATTTCAATAAAAAGCTATGAATCTCGTCAGGTTCGGAAGAAAGCAGCGATAAGTAGTGCATTTATGTGAAATGTACTTTCCATGGAGGAGTTAGATTTTGTTGTTATAATATAGGAAATAATTAGAATTTCCATTATAAAAAAGGAGGCATCCATGGCATATACAGCATTATATAGAACATTTAGACCTAAAACTTTTGAAGAAGTTGTTGGGCAAGACCATATTAAAACAACATTAAAGAATCAAATAAAATCAGGAAGAGTAGGACATGCGTATCTTTTGAATGGAACTAGAGGAACAGGAAAGACTTCAATAGCAAAAATATTAGCAAGAGCAGTAAACTGCGAAAACCCTAAGGATGGAGAACCATGTAACGAATGTGAAATCTGTAAAGCAATATTAGATGGATCTCTAACAGATGTTGTAGAAATGGATGCAGCATCAAATAATAGCGTAGAAGACATTAGGGAAATAAGAAATGAAGTAAATTTTTTACCAACACGTGCAAAATATAGAGTATATATAATAGACGAAGCTCATATGCTAACACCAGGTGCATTTAATGCTTTATTAAAAACTTTAGAAGAGCCACCAGAACATGTAAAATTCATATTAGCCACTACAGAACCACAAAAATTACCAATTACAATATTATCAAGATGTCAGAGATTTGATTTCAAGAGAATATCAAATCAGGATATTGTAAAAAGATTAGAATTAGTATGTGATAAAAACAACGTAAAAGCAGATGAAGATGCATTAAATCTAATAGCTGTACTTTCAGAAGGAGCAATGAGAGATGCTTTAAGTATTTTAGAAAGATGTATGCAAGATGGAGATAACAATATTAGTATTGATAAAATAAAAGATTTAGTAGGTATACCAAATTTAATATATATTCATAACATTACCGAGGCGATAATAGAAAATAATGTTGAGAAAGCTATACAAGAAACAGAAAAAGTCATAAATGAAGGAAAAGACTTAACAAATTTTTTGTGGGAAATAATAAAATATGTAAAAGATATTTTAGTAACAAAAATTGGTAAAAAAATAGAACTATATAATAATGAAGAATTAGAAAAAATCAAAAATTTAGCAGATAGAGTCTCAAAAGATAGATTAATGAATATAATATTTGAACTTTCAGCAATGGAAAATAGAGTAAAACAATCCACACAAAAAACAATAATTTTTGAAACAGGAATAATCAATTTATGTGTAAATCAAGAAACAAAAGGACTAGAAGAAAGAGTAAAAGCTTTAGAGAATAAGCTACAAGGAGAAATTACAACAAATATTGAATTCAAACAAAAAGAAAAGCCTGCAAGCAATATGAAAACAGAAGTAAAAAAACAAGAAGATGTAAATGAAAATAGCCCCAAATTAGAAAAAAAGGTAGAAGAAACAATAGCAAACATACCAAAAGAGGATAAGCCAAGCATAGACACACAAGGATTAAAATCACAAGATTTTTGGCCAAATATTGTACAACAATTAAAAAAAGATGGAAAAGTTATGCTATATGCAAATTTAATTAACTCAAGAGCAGTTGAGCTAAATGATATGACGATTGGAATAGAATTTTCAAATAAACTAAATGAATTTAGTAGGCAATTACTAGAAAAAAATGAAAATAAAACTGAAATAGAAAGATTAGTATCAATTGCATGTGGAAAACAAATGCAAATAAAATACATAGATAAACCAGTAACAAAAGCAAAAAATGAACCCAAAGTAGAAAAAAGTAGTAAATCATCACTAGATGAACTACAAAAATTAGGGATTGATATTAATTATATAGATGAATAGGAAAGGATGAGATATATGGCAAAAAGAGGAGGATTTCCAGGAGGAATGAATGGATTTGGAGGTATGAATATTAATCAACTAATGAAAGAAGCAAAAAAAATGCAAGCAGATGTTGAAAAATCACAAGAAGAATTAGTAGCAAAAGAATTTTCGGCAACAGCAGGAGGAGGGGCAATAGAAGTAACCGTAACAGGAGCAAAAGTAGTAAAATCAATTAAAATCAAACAAGAAGTTGTTGATCCAGAAGATGTAGAAATGCTACAAGATTTAATATTAACTTGCGTAAATGAAGCCTTAAGAAAGGTTGATGATGCACAAGCTATTTCATTAGGGAAATATAATATACCAGGACTTATGTAATCTTGAAATTTATTTTCGTTTGATATATAATAAATTAAATTTGTGTAAAAAAATACAAAATGCTAAAACAAATATAAAAGAGGTATAAAAATGTCGTACTACTCACCATCAATAGAAAAATTAATAGAGAGCTTTGCAAAACTACCAAGTATAGGAAGTAAGACAGCCGCAAGATTAGCTTTTTATATGTTAAATGCGAGTGATGAAGAAACACAAGAATTTATAAATTCTATAATAAATGCAAAGAAAAACTTGAAATATTGTTCAAAATGTTATAATATATCAGATGTGGATCCGTGTCCGATTTGCGGAAATCAGAACAGAGACCATTCAATAATTTGTGTAGTAGAAGATGTTAAAGATGTAATTGCAATGGAAAGGACACATGAATTTAAGGGAGTATATCATGTACTACACGGTTCAATTTCACCAATGAATGGCATTGGACCAGAGGACATAAAAATAAAAGAACTATTAAATAGATTAGCCGGTGATGAAAAAATACAAGAAGTAATAATAGCAACAAACCCTAGGGTAGAAGGCGAAGCAACAGCAATGTATTTATCAAAACTGATTAAGCCATTTGGAACAAAAGTCACAAGAATTGCTCACGGAGTTCCAGTTGGAGGAGATATAGAATATACAGATGAAATTACGTTAACAAAAGCACTTGAAGGGAGAAGAGAAATATGATAAGAAGAACGCTAGTAGCATTAAGAGCGTCAGTAAAATTTATAGCAATTTTTATTATAGCAGCATTATTAATAACAGGAATAATAGTATTCCTATACAAGCCAATATATGAAGTATACATAGACGGAGAATTTGTAGGCTATAGCGAAGATAAACAAAAGTTACAAGAAAGAATAAATGCATATCAAGAAGGCGAAGGAGAACATGTTGCATTTGTATTACTAGACAGTGTACCAACATATCAACTATGTATGTTAAAAAAAGATGTAGTCACAAATGATGAAGAGATATTTAATAGAGTAAAAGAATCTGGAACTGTATACTATAAATATTATGCAATAGCAATGAACAATGAAGATCAATTAAGTGTATCAACTTTCCAAGAAGCACAAGAAGCTGTTAATGAGTTAAAAGCTAAAAATAGTGCCAATGTAGATAGTTTATCAATAATAGAAAGATATAGTGTAGAATTAGGAGAATTAAAACAAACGGAAGAAGCAGTTGCTGCATTATATAATAAAAAGAAAGTATCATCTACAGCAGTAGTTTCATCTACAAATACTAGTGTAGCAAATTCAAGATCAAAAACAGGACCTAATATAGCGATGTCATTTAGATATCCAGTAGATTCTCCACGTATATCATCAAGATTTGGAACAAGATGGGGAAGACAACATGCAGGAACAGACTTCGCAGTTCCAACAGGAACAAATGTATATGCTTCTGCACCAGGAACTGTAACATTTGCAGGATGGAATTCAGGAGGATATGGATATTTAGTAATAATATCACATGGAAATGGAGTTCAAACATACTATGCACACAATAGTAAAATACAATGTACAGTAGGACAAACAGTATCAGCAGGAGAATTAATTGCAAAAGCTGGTAACACAGGACGTTCATATGGAAGCCACTGTCATTTTGAAATTAGAGTAAATGGGGTTGCATATAATCCAGAATTATATTTATAAAAATAAAAAGGACTTATCACAACATATAGATAAGTCCTTTTATATTGTAGTAAAGTTCTTCTCATAGGAGAACTTTTATTATAATTAATTTGAGGTCGATAGTACTTAGAAATTCTTAAAATTTTAGCCAAATAATATTTTACAAATTTCTTTTGTAGAATTCCTTTTTGCAAACTTACTTGCATTATTTCTTAAATTATTAAGAACATCTTTATTATTAACAACTTTAAAAATAACACCTAAAGGATTATCATCATCTTTAATCCAAAAAGCTAAATTTGAGTTCACTAAAAACTGAGCATTTTGTTCCTCTTGACCTGGTATAGGGTTAATAACAATCATCGGTAATCCACATGCAAGACATTCAGAAGTAGTAAGTCCACCAGGTTTAGAAATAACAATATCAGAGATATGCATAAGTTCTGGAACTTTATCAGTAAACTCTAATACTTTTATATCATCTTTTCGATTATATTTAGTAACTATTTCATTAAAAGAATGATACATTTTTTTATTTTTACCAGCAATAGCAACAACTTGAATATTATCCATATACCTAGCAATATCTTCTAAAATTTTATACGTACTTTTTTTAGCTAAACCAAATCTACCACCAGCAAAAAATAAAATAGTAAATTTATTATTATTTAACTTAAAATCCTTAAATAAAGCATCTCTATCGTAATCTAGGAAAAAACGGTTAGATAAAGGAATTCCAGTAGCAAAAATTTTATTTTTAGATATACCTTTTTTCTCAAGAGATTTTTTCATAGAATTATGAGCTACGAAAAAATAGTTAATATATTTATAACCAACTAACCATTGATCATGAGATGCGAAATCTGTCATTATTGTTGCAAGTTTCACACGAGGCAATTTATTCTTTTTCTTTAAATAAGCGCACATCTGTGAAGAAAAAGGATGTGTAGAAATTATATAATCAGGTTTATACTTTTTTATTAGAAAATGTAACTTAAGTGCCAAAAGTTTATTTGAATCTATACTAAGACGTGCAAGAGGACCTTTTTCCGATTTCATATAAACAGTTCCCCAAAGAGAAGGAACTTTTTTTGCCATTTCCTCATATGCGGTAGTAGTTAATTTATCAATAGCTTTATTCAAGTAATCCATAAAATCAACAGTGATAGGCTCAATATCAGGGTAGTAAGCTTCAATGCATTCTTTAATAGAATTAGCTGCACTAATATGACCACCACCATAGCAAGCATAAAAAATCAAAGCTTTTTTCATATTTAAATCCCTCTTTCATAATATATCAAAATTATATCATTAAAATTAGTAAATTACTATACTAATATTAATTTTGACATGTTTGAAATTTAAGCAATCACATATTTATTAAAGAAAAATGAATAAATTATCAAAAAATAAGCAAAATAAAAACAAAAAATATAAAGTGAGGAAGAAAATGAAAAAGAGAACAATAATTATAACAATATTATTAATTTTATTATTATTATTAAATATAAAATTAATCAATAAAATTGATAGAACCTATGGTGCATCAAATGCAGGTTCAACTTCAGATTTGCAACTAATGGCAAGAGCAATAAATGGAGAAGCAAGGGGAGAACCATATGAAGGACAGGTAGCAGTTGGAGCAGTTATTTTAAATAGAGTAAGCAGTTCAAGTTTTCCAAATACAATAGCAGGAGTAATATACCAAAGCGGTGCATTTACAGCAGTATCTGATGGACAAATAAATGTACCGATAGATGAAAGTTCATCAGTAGTAAAAGCTGCACAAGATGCTTTAAATGGGTGGGATCCCACACATGGAGCACTATATTACTTTAATCCAAGTACAGCAACGAGTAAATGGATATGGTCAAGACAAGAAATAACAACAATTGGAAAGCATAAATTTTGTAAATAAAAAGTTTAAAAAATAAAAGTAAACAATTTTTTAAACTTAATTTGTAACTGAGAAAGGTAGGATATAAAAATGAAAGATTGGTTAAAAAAATATGGTACAACAATTTTAATATTAATAATATTAGTTGTAGCAATTGTTTTAGGAGTTGAGTTATATAAAAATAACCATAAATATGAACTAGCAATGGAAAATTCATATAATTATTCATTTTACGAATTCATCAATTATGTAGATAGTATGGAAACATATTTAGCAAAATCAGCAATATCTACATCTGCAGAACATGGTGCAGAAACATTAACATATGTGTGGAGAGAAGCAAATTTAGCAGGCACATATTTATCGCAAATACCAATATCAACAGAAGGATTATCAAACGCTGCGAAATTCTTAAATCAAGTAAGTGACTATAGCTACTCATTATCAAGAAAAAATATAAATAACGAAGAACTATCACAAGAAGAACTAGATAACTTGATAAGTATGCATGAATATAGTGTACAATTAAAAGATGCGTTAAATGAACTTTCAAACGAATTAAATAATGGAACAATAAGTTGGAAAGAATTAACAGGAAAACAAGGAGCAGACTTAGCACAAGAAGTAAGCAATCTGTCTAAGGACAGTTTTAACTCTATTGAAGGAACATTCCATGATTATACTGGGTTAATATATGATGGAGCATTTTCAGAACACATGACAAGTAGAGAAAGAAGAGGATTAACAGGAGAAGACATAGATGAAGAAAAAGCAAAAGAAATTGCAAAAAAATTTATAGGAGAAGATAAAATAAAAGAAATAACAGGAAATGGTCTATCAGAAAATGGAAATATACCTTCATATGATTTTTCTATAAAATTGAATGATGATGAAGAAAATCAAATGGTAATATCTGTCTCACAAAAAGGTGGACATGTAGTATATATGAATTATAATAGAGATGTAGAGGAAGAAATAATATCAGCAGATGAGGCAAATGAAAGAGCATTAAAATTTTTAGAAGCAAATGGATATTCAAATATGAAAGAAAACTATTATCTTACTCAATCAGGAATGATAACAATAAATTATGCATACCAACAAGATGGAGTAATATGTTATCCTGACTTAATAAAAGTAAAAATAGCATTAGATGATGGAGAAATACTAGGATTTGAATCAAGTGGATATTTAAATTGCCATACGGTGAGAGAATTTGCTCAAAACACAATAAGTGTAGACGAAGCAAGACAAAAAATAAATAAAAGTTTAGAGCTTACAAGCGAAAGACTAGCAATAATACCGACAGAATACGATACTGAAATATATTGTTGGGAATTTCAAGGGAAACTAGGAGACAATGAATTCTTAGTATATATAAATGCAACAACAGGAAAAGAAGAAGATATATTAGTAATTATTAATACACCAAATGGAACATTAACGACATAAAATTTTATAAAAATAGAAACTATTTCCAGAAAAATAAAATCACCATGTGCATAATAAATAAAAAAATAGAAATAATAATACTGAGAAGAAAAAAATAAATTATAAAATAAAAAAATAATTAATAATAAAATAAATAAAAAAATAATAAAAAATAAATTAAAAAATAAATAAATTAAATAAAAAATAATAATAAATAAAATAATAAATAATTATTAAAAATTTAAATAAATTATAATTTAAATATCTTCTCGTAAGGAGAAAAATAAATATGTCTAGAAAAGGATTAATGTCAGATAAATTAAAAGAAGAAATAGCAAAAGAATTAGGAGTTTATGACGAAGTAAGAAAAGATGGTGGATGGGGAAATGTATCTTCAAAAACATGTGGTAATATTGTAACAAAAGCCATTGAAATAGCAAACAGAAAAACACAATAATTTAATAAAATAATAAAAAATAAGGGCACAGAAAATCTGTGTCCTTATTTTAAAAATTTATTATTTAATAATATTAAAGACTTAAAATAGAAAAATTAGTTCAAACTTTTAAAATCCATTATATTGACGAAACACCCTAATTCCGTAAGCCTTCTGGCAAAAATTTCTGAACAAGAAACAAACTCAGCGAACTCTGCAATTTGTAAAAATATAAAATCATATAACTTAGTTAAAAAAATCGAATTATCAATAATTATATAATAATTATTTTTATATTTAAAAATTTTAAAAAAATTCAATAAAAATTTTTTTCTTTCAATATTTACTATATAATTAAAGAAATCACAAAGAAAATCAAAACAAGAAAATCGGAATACTAAAGATGGGGTATCAGCTACGGATATACTATTTCCAGCTTTAGATATAAAGCTCCCATCTTGCGAAAGAATTCCTATAATATAAAATTCGATTAAAAAATAAGAATTATCTATAAAAAAAGTTTCAAAAATAATTTTTTTATTTTTTAAGGTAAAATTACAAAATTTATCTAAATAATTAAGCATAATAGAAAAAAGTTCAAGATCTTCAATTTTAGAAGACATAAATTCTATAAAGTCAATATTAAATTTTTCTAAATCATCAATATGTAAAACAACTTCATATTTATCTTCACGCAACTGTTTAATTTCCATAAATAAAATCATTCCTTCAGTATATTTTAGTTAACTTTGACATTATCCAAAATGATAAATATAGATACTCTTTGAGCAAATTAAAACAAAGCTATATTTATGTCAACCCTATATAATAATTATAATACTTTATCATACAAAAATAAAGGCACAAAATTTGGTAATTAAAATATAGAAAAATTCATAAATTGTTAGATTTCTATTGAAAAATTATTGGTAACAATATATAATATTAGGGATAAACTGGTTTCGTAGAAATCCGTAAGAAAAATAGTAAATTATAAGAAAGAGGTATTAATATGGCAACAAAAGAAAAAAACATATGGATTCTTATGATATTCATATTATGTGGAATAGTATTAGGAAGTTTAATAGGAGAATTAGTAGCAAACATAGACGCACTTTGGTGGTTTGGTTATGGAAGTAACTTTGGATTAACATCTCCAATAACTTTAGATATGGGGGTTATTGTCTTAACATTTGGTCTAACATTTAAAATAAATATAGCTAGCATTTTAGGACTAGCAATAGCAATATTCTTATACAGAAAATTTTAAATAAAAATTAGAGGACATAATTAAAATAATGCAAACACTATAAAATTTGGGGGCAAAAATAAAAAGAGAGGAAGAAGAAATATGACGATAAAAATGAAAGAGCTTCCAGATAGTGAAAAACCATACGAAAAACTTGAAATGTATGGAGCAAAAAAGTTATCTAATACAGAACTATTGGCAATAATTATAAAGACAGGAACAAAGCAAGACTCAGCACTAAATTTAGCACAAAAGATACTTGCATTAAATAATAAAAAAGATAAGAATAATTTAACCTTTCTTGGGGAATTAACAATAAATGAATTAACATCTATAAAAGGCATAGGGAGGGTAAAAGCATTACAAATATTAGCAATATCTGAATTATCAAAGAGGATGCTTAGTCCTATTAAAACTACTGAGCAAAAAATAAAAACAACAGAAGACATTGCAAAAATATTTATGAGTGAAATGTCTAATGAAGATAGAGAAATTGCAAAACTAATTATCCTTAATTCAAAAAATATAATAATAAAAATCATAGACTTATCAATAGGTGGAACTAACTATGCAGTATTAGAGCCAAAAACAGTATTGGCAGAACCTGTAAAAATGCAAGCACCTAAAATAATATTAATACATAATCATCCAAGTGGCGATCCAACACCTAGTGAACAAGACTTTAGGACAACTGATAGAATTTATGAAGCAGCAGATATAATGGGCATAGAATTATTAGATCATGTAGTGATAGGAAAAAATAATCGATATGAAAGTATAATGTTTCAAAAAAAAAGAAGGAGAAGGGAATATTCATGAAAAATAAAAGCAGAAACTTTTTTAAATTAGGTTCAAAAGACATGGGGATAGACTTAGGTACGGCTAATATATTAGTGACGGTTAAAGGAAAAGGTATAGTACTTAATGAACCATCAGTTGTTGCAATTAATACAAAAACTGATAACATACTAGCTACAGGTCTTGATGCAAAAGAAATGCTAGGAAGAACGCCAAATGAAATAAGAGCAGTTAGACCACTTAAAGATGGGGTAATTGCGGACTTTAAAGCAACACAATTATTATTAAAAAATTTAATAACAAAAGTATCAAGTAGATATAATGCAGGTAGACCAAAAGTAGTTGTTGGAGTTCCATCAGGAATTACGGAAGTTGAAGAAAGAGCCGTAGAAGAAGCAGTAATGCATGCTGGAGCAAAAGAAGTATATCTAATAGAAGAACCAATGGCAGCAGCAATAGGAGCTGGAATAGACGTAGCAGCACCTAGTGGAAGCATAATTGTAGACATTGGAGGAGGAACAACAGAAGTAGCAGTTATATCATTAGGAGGAATAGTAAACAGTAGTTCATTAAGAGTTGCAGGTGATGAACTAAATAACGATATTGTAGACTATGTAAAAAAGACACAAAATATATTAATAGGAGAAACAACAGCAGAGCAAGTAAAAAAAGAAATTGGTTGTGCACTTCCACTCATGACGGAAAAAACAATGGAAGTAATAGGAAGAGATTTAAGTACAGGACTTCCTGGATCTTGTGTATTAACATCATCACAAGTAAAAGAAGCAATGGAACCATCTATAAACGAAATAATAGAAGTAATAAAATCTTCATTAGAAAAAACACCTCCAGAACTTGCATCAGATATAATGGAAAAAGGAATTGTACTTGCAGGAGGAGGAGCACTAATTGAAAATTTAGACAAATTAGTAACAATGAAAACAGGAATGCCATCATATGTAGCAGACGATCCATTAGAATGTGTCGTAAAAGGAACTGGAAAAACGATAGAAGACTTAGAGCAATTAAGGACAGTACTGATAAATGCTAGAAAAAATAGATAAGATATTTAACAAAAAATTATAAAGAAGGGATAAATATATGTATAACAATAAAAAAGGTGGAGCAATAGGAATAATTATAACTATAGTAATATTAGTATTACTAGTTGTATTATCAAATACTGAATTAAGTAGTGTTTCTTATTTAGGAAATGCTATAAATGCTATTGTTATGCCAATACAAAATGGATACACATATTTAAAGAACGGAATAGCAGGAAACACAAGCTTTTTTACGAACATAGAACAATTAAGCGATGAAAATGAAAAATTAAAACAAGAGAATAGTGAGCTAGAGCAACAATTAAGAGAATTAGAAATAATAAAAGCACAAAATGCAACACTAAAAGAATATTTGGAACTTACAGAAAAATACACATCATATACAACAATTCCAGCATATATCATAAACAAAGATACAAGTAATTATAGTGCAACATTCATAATTAATGTTGGCACAGAAGATGGAATTGCTGAAAATATGATAGTAATAGCAGATAAAGGACTAGTAGGACATGTAATATCTGTAACAAAAAACACTGCAAAAGTTCAGACAATAATAGATCCATCAAGTGCAATAAGTATAACATTTGGATCAACAGGGGACACAGCTATTTGTAAAGGAACTCTAGAAACAAATAATTTAAGAGCAACATATATATCTACAAGCGCAGAAATATTAGAAAATGATACAGTGTGCACCTCAGGAATGGGAGGAATTTATCCAAAAGGAATAATGGTAGGAACCGTTAGTAAAATAGAAAACACAAAAAACATAACAGATAGATATGCAACCATAACACCAGCAGTAGATTTTAACAAATTAGAAACAGTACTAGTAATTGTAAATTAAAAAGAAGGAGGAATATAAATGAAAAGAACGCTAATAGTAATATTTCTAATTTTAATATTTTTCGTAATATATTTCCTTCAATCAAACTTTTTTAATTGGTTCAATATAGCAGGAATAAAGCCAAATTTATTTATAATATTAGCACTATTTATAGGATTATTTCTGGGGAGAAAATATGGATTATGTTTTGGAATAATATATGGATTTTTCTTAGATGCATTAATTGGTAGAAACATAGGAATATCATCAGTAATGCTTGGAATAATAGGGTTAATAGGGGGATACATAGATAAAAACTTTTCAAAAGACAGTAGAGTTATGATAATGACTATGGTAATGATAGCAACAATAATATATGAAGTAGCATTATATGTAATTCAAAGCATAGTATTATCATACAACATTGTAGAAATCGGAATACTAATCAAAACATTAGTTATAGAGGTAATCTATAATGTTATAATAACAGTAATTATATATCCAATAATAAGAAAAGCAGGATACTTTATAGAAGGAACATTTAAAGAAAGTAATATATTAACAAGATATTTTTAAAAAATACAAATAAAGAAAGGAGGCATAAATGAACATATACATAAAACAACCAAATACAAGATTACGATTTAATATATTAACTTTTATAATATATATATTTGGTATAATACTATTATTAAGATTATTTAGCCTCCAGATAATAAATGGAGCAGAATATAGAGAAACTTCAAACATACGTCTAACTAGAGAAAGTACACTATATGCAGCAAGAGGTAATATAACAGATAGTAGTGGAAATTTATTAGCAACAGTAGATTTAGGGTATAGTGCAGAACTATATAAAACAAACTCAGATAATGAAACATTAAATCAAACAATATTAAATATAATTGCAATACTAGAAAAAAATGGAGACTCATACATAGACACATTTCCAATAAATATAAATCCATTTGAATTTACAATTAAAGACGAAGAAAAACTTAAATCTTGGAAAAAGACGTACAAGTTAGATAGCAATGCGACTGCAGAAGATGCATTTAATTATTTTAGAGATAGATATGAAGTGACAAATTATAGTGTAGAAGATGCAAGAAAAATAATAGGAATAAGATATAGAATAACAACAGAAGGTTATAGTTCTACAAGATCAATATCAATAGCAGATAATATTAGTGAGGCAAGTGTTAGTAACTTCTCAGAATTAAATGATTATGTAGGAGGACTAACAATAGTCACAAAAGCTACTAGAACATATCCAAACGGAAACTTAGCTTCACATGTATTAGGATATATTGGTAGAATAAACGAAAAAGAATATAATGAGAAAAAAAGTGAAGGATATTCAATAAATGATTATATAGGAAAAACAGGAGTTGAAAATCTTTTTGAGAAATATCTAAAAGGAACTAATGGAATAAGACAAATAGATATGGACGTTGATGGAACAATCACAAATGAAAATATAGCAGAAGAAGCAATACAAGGATCTACACTTGTATTAACATTAGATGCGAACTTACAAGCAGTAACAGAAAAAGCGCTAGCTGACACAATTAACACAATTAGAACTACCGGTTATTCTGGAGGAAAAAAGTATGACGCTACAGCAGGAGCAATTGTTGTAATGAATGTAAAAAACGGAGAAGTCTTAGCAATGGCAAGTAATCCGGAATTTAGTCCAAGTGATATGGCATCTGGAAAAGGATTAGGAGAAGGGGCATCTGAATTCAATAGAGCTATAAGTGGAACATATGCACCAGGTTCAACATTTAAGATGCTAACAGCAATATCTTCTTTACAAGAAGGAAAAATAGGAATAAAAGAAAAAATAAATGATTCTGGACCATATCCATTAGGACATCATCCAGCATGTTGGTTGTATAATCAAAAAAGAAGTGTACATGGATATTTAAATGTAACAGATGCACTAAAACATTCGTGTAACTATTTTTTCTATGAAGCAGGATATAGAACAGGAATAGAACAGATAGCAAGATATGCAAAATATTTTGGTCTAGGAGTAAAAACAGGAATAGAACTTCCAAGTGAAGCAGCAGGTACTATAGCAAGTCCAGAAGTAGCAATGGCACTAAGAAAAGAACAATGGTCTGTAGGGCTTACATTAAATGCTTCAATAGGTCAAGGAGATCACGCTTTTACACCAATACAAATGGCAAAATATGTAAGCACATTAGTAAATGGAGGAAATAGAATTTCTCCAACAATAGTAAAAACAATAAAAACATCATATGGAACAGAAGTATCAAAAGCAGAAATACAAGAATACACAAGGCAAATATTAGGAGATACAAATGATCAATCAGAAAATTTAGAAATTTCACAAGAATATATAGATGCTATATTAGAAGGAATGAAAGACGTTACAAGTGAAACTGGAGGAACTGCATATTCAGTATTTAGAAATTTTGGGTTCAAAATAGGAGGAAAGACAGGTTCTGCACAAACAAATGCTGGACCAACAAATGCATGGTTTGTTGGATTTGCACCATATGACGAACCAGAGATCGCAATAGCAGTAATAATAGAAGGTGGAGGAACAGGAAGTTATGCAGCATATTCAGCAAGAGACATAATAGCACAATACTTTGGAATGAATGAGGAAGACATAATAGAAGATGTAACAGCCAGACCATACACAGAACAACAGAGATAAGTAATATATTGTCAATAAAAAATAATAGGAAAAAGGAGTATAACTATGAAAGAAAATGAATTAGGATTACACAGTATTGAACAGACATTTAGGCAAAAAATAGAAGAAACAAATGCAAAAATTTATGATGGTTCATTAAGATGTGGAAGTAAATTAGAGCATGAAGGAACAATAATAGTACTAGGTGATATAAAAGCAGGAGCAGAAGTAATATCAGGAGAAAATGTAATAGTATTAGGTGTAATAAGAGGGCTTGCTCATGCTGGTGCAAACGGAAATAGAGAAGCAATAATTGTAGCAAATGAAATTGATGCACCACAAATAAGAATTGCAGATATAGTTAGAGAAATGGAGAAAGAAGAAAACGAAAATGAAGAAAAAAGCATAAAAAGGAGAGCATATATAAAAGGTAATAAAATAATATTAGAATAATTAGAATGGCAAAAACCAATTACATAATAAGATTATCGAAAACCAAATAAGCGTAAATTATTCTTAAATGATAGACAATTATTATTAGATAAAATATTAGAATTGTTATTTATTTTAAATTTTCATTTATAAAATCAAATTAGCAACAAAAGCAGTCAAAGACTGCTTTGTTTTTTCATATTAAGATGAAAGTAACAACAATAAAGAAACAAATAATAATTGATCATTAACATTTTCCTCATATAGAAAAAATAAAAGACATATTAGCAGAATATCATCAAAATAAAGGCGAATACCAAAAATATCAAAACACTGTTCATCTTGAATATGGGTATTATGAACTTGACTATTTTCTTTCATATTGGAAGAATTACTATTTATTGATGTATTTTTTTGAGTATGAGATTGTGAGTGATTAAAACTATTATAATATGGATTTCTATATGAATTATAATACATAGGAGGTCTAAAGAAAGGAAAAGATGGCATCATCATTTTATATTCTCACCACCATTTGTTTTAAAAATATCCATTACTTTACTCATATTAAATAATTGAATATATTGATCAACTTTAGACTTTCTACTTTCTTTTAGATAAGGTTTTAAAGAGCGTAGTAAATTAGCTCGTGGGTCATCATTTGAATTCATCTTTTCAAAAATAGACTTCATTTTAAGAATTGTTTCAAAATCTATATTATTAGTAGAAGAAGTAGTCGTGTCTTCAGAAGAACTTGAATTATTGGTTGAAGAGGCATTATCGGACTTCAAATTATTAATGATATTTTTTATATCGTCAGGAATATTTCCGTTATTCATCATATTGCTAATATTTTTAACCATATCAGCCATCTCTTTTTCATCCATCAATTATTCCTCCTTATAAAATTATGTATTATTTATTATTGTTATTATCTTTAGAATTTATCATATTTTGAACTTGTTTAAGCCCTTTTTCAAGTTGATTTTTATCCATCTTTGAAAGCATCTGCATTAGTTTATTCATATCTATATTATTGTCATTCATAAAAATAATCATCCCTTTCTGGCGTAAATCTAGTGTAAAAGAAATTATTCCACTAATCACTCCCTTTAAATAAATATATGATATAGTATTCAATAAAATACAAATATGTGAATAAATTTTATTAACAATTTTATATTAGAGAAATAATATTTCCCTAAGGTTACACTCCAAAAGATGTAAGAATATTACAAAAAAATAATACAAATGTTAAAAAGATTTAATAATATGGCATAAATTGTCGATTATTGAAGAACCGTAGCGAAAAATAAAGGAAAAAAGTAAAAAAAACGGAAAAAAAAGGCAAAATTTACATAAAAACTTAAAAAAATAGTCAAAAAGCTTGAAAATAGTTATAAAATCTAGTATAATGATATTATATGGAGTAATATATCTACAATATTACTTATATAACGGTAAATAAAAATGGAAGGAGAACCAATATGAAAAAGAAAGTCCTAAAAAAGGCGATAGCAATGATGCTAGTAATCACACTAACATTTGCAAACTTCATTTTTTTAGCAACATATGCGATAAATGAAAATTATGAAGATCAAGACAAAAATATCAATAAAACAGATGTAAGCTTTGATGCATATTTCGTTTCTGAAGAAGGAATAAAGACACACCAAAAAGTAACAGAAATGAATAATAGTGAATTAAAGCTATTTTTGAGTGTATCTGTAACTACAGGATACTTAAGAGATGCTGTAGTAGCAATTAGAAATGCAAACTTTAGATTAGTAAAAGGCGAAGAACTACCAAATGGAGTTGAAGCAATAGATGAAGAAAATAATACAGTAACACTTAATCAAATAAATAAAGGAGAAACAAAAGAAATTGAACTACAAATCGAAGTAATAAAAGACGAAAAATTTGATTTAAGTAATTTCTCTAAAGATGCAGAAGTAAAATTAACTGGAACATTTATAAATAACAGTGGAAAAGCAATTGAAGCAGAAAAAACAATAATAGTTAATTTAGCTTTATCAGAAAATGCAGAAAGTGAAATAAGTGCAAGAGTAATAAAATATGCAATGTTTGAAGAAAACGGAGAAAACAAAGCATTTTTGCAAATAGGTATATCATCAAAAGTAAAGAACAATCTATTACCAATAAAGTACACTTTAATAAATTTACAAGCACCAAATTTATTTGGAATAGATCCAGAAAGTGTTAGCGTAACATCATCAAGTACTAAAGCAACAAATGGGGATGATGGAACTGCATTTAATGAAGAAAACTATATATATAAAGATGATACAATTACAATCGGAACAATTAACAATGCAGATGAAAACAACAAAGTTAGTTGGGTAAAAGATGCAGTAGATGAATATCTAGTAAACTTAATTTATCCATTAAAAGATATGAAAAATAGTATTACAGAAGTTGAGGAAAACAAAATTCAGTTAACAGTAGATTCTAAATTATCATTATACAATAACGAAGAAAAAGAAATTCAAACACAAATAAGTGGAGAATTACAGTTGCCAGAAGCTTCTGATAGTATTGTATCATACTCAATAAATAATATGGAAAAAGAAATCGCAAAAGGATATATGCTAGTTGAGAATGCAGATAATACATATTATAAACAAGAAATAAAAATGAATATTGGTTATAAACCTGCCGTTAATAATATAGAAATAGATCAAAACAATGAATACTATACAGATGAACAAGGTAATACATATATAGCAACAACATACTATAAACAAATTTCAGTAAATAGAGAAAATCTAGTAAAAATCTTAGGAGAAGATGGAACTGTAACAATTATAGCAAACGGTATAACAGTTGCGACATTAGATAAAGATACAACATCATATACATTCGAAGATGAAATCTCAAATATAATGATATCAACAAGTAATCCTATACAAAACGGTGTATTAACAATAGAAAATGAGAAGTATATAAAATCTAATGAATATAACAAAACAATAATAAGCAATATTAATAAACTAACAACATCAATAACAGGAAGAGAAGCATTAGTAGAAGAAAAAGTAAGTACAGAAATAGACTTAGTACAACCAACATTACAAATAAAAAGTTCAATAAAAAACAGTAAATTATCTACAGTAATAGAAAACAAAAATGTAGAAATGAGAGTTACATTACAAACAAATAACCCAACAAATAGATTATTCAAAAATCCAACAATTGAATTAGAACTACCTTCATATATAGAAAAAGTAGATGTAAAAACAATAAATATACTATATAATGACGAGTTACAAGAAGCAACAGGAGATATAATAACAAATAAAGAAGGAAACAAAGTAATAATAATAAATCTAGTAGGAGAGCAAACTAAATTCAACAATGTATTATCAGTAGAAGGAACAACATTAATAATAGAGGCAAATATAACAGTAGACAAAACAGCACCAAGCATTACACAAAAAATGAATGTAAAAGTAACAAACAATAATGAAGAAATAGTTGAAACAAGTTCAAACATATCTTATATGGCACCAACAGGAATAATTACACTAAATAGTATTTCAGGATATAGTGATGAAAAAGAAGAAATAACTTCAATGAGTGGAGAAGAAGAAACAGGAAAAATAGATGTAGCAGGAAAATCAAGAATAGCAACAGAAACAATAACAATAATAAACAATTATGATTACACATGCGGAGACATTGCAATTCTAGGAAGAACTCCTACAGAAGGAAATAAATCACCATTAACACAAAAAGACTTAGGAAGTACATTCACAGCAAAAATGGCAAGTAATATAAAAGCAGTAGAAGGAGTAGAAAATAATAACATTACTGTATATTATAGTGAAAATGAAAATGCAACAAAAGACCTAAACAATAATAGTAATAATTGGACAACAAATTTATCAAGTTTAGATAATGTAAAATCTTATTTAGTAACTATTAATCCTACAATGAAAAAGGGAGATAAAATAGAATTAAATTATGATATAGAAATTCCAGAAGGATTATCAAGAGAAGAAAGCACATATGGTATATATCAAGTTTCATATACAAATCTTGATGGAACATTATCAGGAGCAACAGAAACAATACAATCACCAATAGTTGGATTATCAACAGGAACAGGACCAGAATTACAAGTTGAATTAACAGCAGATGTTGAAAATGGAGAAGAAGTTAGAGAAGGTCAAGTAATTGAATATACAATAAAAGTAACAAACATTGGAACAGCAGAAACAAACGATATAGCAGTTGAAGCAGATATACCAAATGGTTCATATTATACTACATATGAATTAGATGGTACACAATATGTATATGAAACAGATCCAACTGTAAAAAAATATACAAAAACAATAGAAAACCTTGGCGTAGGAGAAAGCAAAGAAGAAAAATTCCTATTAACAGTAGGAAACAGAGTAGAATATACAGTAGATGATTTCATAATAAGATCAGACTTTGACTCAGATGAAGCATACCAACAAGCAAGAGACGAATTCGAAATGGACGAAACAATAAAGAATTTAAACTCAACGACAGTAGAAGTTGTAGCAAAAGCAACAGCAGATGATGAAGGTAAACCAGTAGTATTCACATCAAACACAATGTTAAATGAAAAAGTAAAAGGATATTTCAATTTAAGAGTAAAACAACAAGAAATAGGAACAATAGAAGCGGGACAACCTATAGAATATATTTTATACATAGATAAATATGGAGAAGAAAATCCTAAAAATGTTCAAATAACATGTGCAATACCAGATGGATTAACATATAGCTCAACTAGAAAAAGTGATGAGGCAATAAACGAAAGCATAGATGGTAAAACAATAACATGGAATATCGATGAACTTACTGAAAACGAAACTATAGTATTAACATGTAAGATAGATGAAATTAATGAAGATAAAGTTATTTCAGTAAAAATTCAAGGAACATGTAATGAATATGATGGAACAATAGAAAGTAATACACAAGAGCTTATTGTAGGAACACCTAAACTAGAAATTTCACATTCAAGCAATAACACAGTTGGATATATGACAGAAGAAGATGAAATTGTATATACAATTGTAGTAAAAAATAACAGTATGGCAACAGCATATGAAGTAGATATAACAGATTATCTTTCTGACGGAATATCTTTAAAATCACTAAAATATACAATAGGAGATGAAACAAAGTCATATACAGTAACAGGGTCAAGAGCTAATTTCACGAGAAACATGCCAGGAAATAGTACATTAATTATAGAATTAACGGCAACAGCTGATATGTTATCAGATGAAGAAAATGAAAGAACAGTATCAAATAGATTTGAAGTTACAGCCAAAAATGCAAGTACAATTTCAAGCTCAGTTATAGAACATAAAGTTAACAAAAAACAATATACAGTAGATGACAATGATAAAGTAATAGAAAAAAGTTCAATATCAGGTTTAGCTTGGTTAGATAAAAACTCAAATGGTATTAGAGATTTAGGAGAAGAACTTATACCACAAATACCAGTAATACTAATAAATGAAGCAGGAAAAACAGTAGCATCAAGTATTACAGACGAACAAGGTGCATATATGTTTAGCAATATACCAGTAGGAGATTATATAGTAGCATTCTTATACGATGTAGCAAATTACGATGTTACAGCTTATGGAATTGGAGAAAGCACGAAAAATAATGATGCTGTAACCATGAATGTATATATAGAAGATATACTTACAGCATGTGCAGCAACAAATGTAATAAACTTGAAAGCAAATCTATATAATATAGACTTAGGATTAGTAGAAAACCCTAAATTTGATTTAAGTTTAACAAAAACATTATCAAAAGTAACAATACAAACATCTGCAGGAACAACAACAAGAGATTATAATGACTCTACACTAGAAAAAGTAGAAATTCAATCAAAATATTTAGAAGGTGCAGTAGTTGCTGTAGAATACGCAATAAAAGTTACAAACAATGGTGCAATTCCAGGATATGCAAGTAGAATAGTAGACTATTTATCAAATACAGATTTAAAATTCAACTCTGAAACAAATGTAGATTGGTACTTAGGAACAGATGGAAATATATATAATTCAAGCTTAGCAAACACATTATTACAACCAGGAGAAACAGCTACATTAAAATTAGTATTAACAAAACAAATAACAGAAAGAAATACAGGACTAACAAACAATACAGCAGAAATTTATGAAGCATATAATGATGCAGGATTAGAGGACTACAACTCTACACCAGGAAATAAAGCTCAGAATGAAAACGACTTAGGTCAAGCAGACATTATAATAGGACCTAAAACAGGTGCAGTTTTATACATAGGATATACAATAGTACTTTTAAGTATAATGATAGTAGCAATATATGTAATAAATAAAAAAGTTATAAAAAGAATGTAGGAAAGGAGGTAGGAAAATGACTAGCAAATTAAAGAAAATTACAATTATTACAATATTTTTAGTATTAATTTTGTTAATGCTAGGTGGTAATATAAAAGCCACAATTGAAGTTGGCGGTGGTACATTTTATACTAAAGATGACATAAGTTGGACAGGCTATAACATAAGCGTTGATGGTGAGTGGTTTTATTGTAGAAACCATAGTTATGGGTTAACAAAGTTATTAAGAGATAGCACAGGTTCATTAACAACTAGAACTACTGCAACTTCAACAAGTTCTAGTGCAGCAGAAACATCAGCTATAGCGAAATCAAAATCAACAGCAGAAAGTTTAGGATGGAGTTTTAGCAGTTCTAAGAAATCAAATACTTTAAGAGCTTTATCACTAGAATTTAAAGATTGGGAAGAAATAACAGAGCCAGAAGAAGAAGTTGCATTATTTGCATTTTCATCAAAATATTATACTAATCCATCAGATTTAGTACAAAAAGCAGTGTGGGATTATTTATCACAACATTCAGATCTTAATTATGATGAATATTGTGCATCAGAAGGACCTAATGAAATAAATCAAGCAGCAAGTTACTATGTTAATGTATGGTTAAAAACTAATAAAGCAGACATACAAAGTGATGATTCAAATGCAAAAGCTAGAGTATTAGGTAAAGATTATATAGTTGGACCATTCTTTATAAAATATAACGACACAGTTATTGGTAGAGTAGCATTTTGTGAAGAAGAAGAACATAAAATAACTGATCAAAGTGGAAATGTAATTTCAGGAGCTCAAATCACTAATGTTAGTGGAAGTCCAATGGGAGGGGGAAAAGTTCCAAATGGAGAACCTTTCTATATAAAATTCCCTTATAACGAGACTATGAGAAAATTAAATATAGACATAACATTAAAATCAATAAAAGATGTTAGCGCTAAAAAAAGAGATGTAATAACAAAAGCACATGATTTTGCTTTTGTAATAACATCAGAAGTACACGAAGATAGCTCATATTTTAAACATTCTAGTAGTTGTCCAAGCGATCCATCTGGAAGTGAAGAAGGTGCAACTTATTGTCCATACTGTTCTGGAAGTGTAAATACAACATATGAGGCAACTGCAGAAGGAAAAGTAGAAGATCAAGGAGAAGCAACATCAAAATACCAAAACATGGTACAAATAGATGGAGATGTTGAATATGAATATCCTGAGATACATTTATCAGCACCATTAGGTCCTACACATAGAGGAGATGACGATGATGACATTATAGGAGGAGACGATGATGATGATAATAACGATGACGATGATGATGATAATAACGATGACGATGATGATGATGATGACGACAGAGAAACTATAGAAATGGAACTTGCAGGATATGTTTGGGAAGATGGAGCTATAGGAAAAGATCAAGTAATAAATGGTTCATTAGATAGTGGTGAGTCAAGACTAGAAGGAATAGAAGTAAGATTATATAATGCAACACTTGGAACACTAGCACAAGTACATGGAGGAAAAGACGGATCAGGAAGTACAAACCCTACAATAACAGACAAAAATGGATTTTATAAATTTGATGGTATAAATCCAATATATAAGTATTATGTACAATTTACATATGATGGAATGTTATATACAAATACTTATGGAGCTGGAGTTCCAGAATATAACACACAAGCGTGGAATGTATCTTCAAAAGGATCAGAAGTAGTAAGTGAAAGATCAGCATTAAATGAAAAATTTGTAACAATAAGTTCATACCCATCATCATATAAAACAACAGCAATATTTGGAGGAAATTACTTAACAGATGGATATAATAGAATATATGATATAGATAGTAACTTAGTAAAATCTTATAAGAATAAAATTACAGATCAATTAAGAAGTTATCTATCATCAAACAAGAGATTGGAAGATGGAGCTTCAAATTATATAAATAATATATATTTACCAATAATCAACAATTCGCAAGATCAAACTGAAGCAAAGCAAGTTTTACAATACATTTGGGACAGTAGAATAAACTCTTATGCAGGAGAAGAATCAGAACAAGATGGAAAAGTAGCAAGAGCAGATGGAAAATATTATCCATATTATGATAAATTTGCATTAGTTGATGATCAAGGAAATAAAGTAACATCAAATAATTCAACTACAACATGGCAAGGATATAGGATAATATATAATGGACAATTACATATAAACTTAGGAGTAGTTAGAAGACCTACCACAGACTTACAATTAGAGCAAGATCTAGTAAGAACAGTAGTATCAATAAATGGAAAAGATGAAACATATACATATGGAACGTTCTCAAGCAAAGGAATTAAGTTAAACCCTGCTGATGCACAAATTGAACAAAATGTTGCAGCAGCTGACTACAATTATAAAGAATATAGTGGAAACTTATCATCAGAGATAGAAGGTGGAACTGCAGCATATCCAGAAGACTATGCGAGAATACAAATGTATGTAACATATAGACTTAATATAAAAAATAATTCATCAATGCCAACATCAATAGACGAGATAGCAACATATATAGACTCAAAATTCTATTCATATAGTGATTTATATACAACAACTAGTGGAATGAAGATAAAAGGAGTATATGGAACATACCTATATCCAGACTCAGATACATCATATGCAGAGAAAGACTTAACAGACTATGATGCAAATAGCTTTGGATTAAGTGTTAACCCAAATAGTAAGTACGGAACAGGATCAGAAACTGGAAAATCAATGGGAACAGACTTATATATATCATTCAATGACACAACTGTTATATTAGAGCAAAATCAAATTATATCAGTATATATAACATATCGATTAGGAGAAAACTCAACAACAAATGCAAAATTCAACTGTACTTATCAAAGCCCACAAGCAAAAGGAGAAAACCATGCTTATGCAATACTACAAGACTTATTTAAAGATATAAACCCTAAAAAGATATACATATATACACACTCAGAAATAAATGCTTACTCAACATTCTTTAAGAAAGAAAACGATCCAACAGCAACACAAGCAAAATATAGTTCATACTATGACTATAGTTCAGCATTATCAAGGGGATACTCATATAGAGCAGCAGGAATATTTGACGCATTATCAATTCCAGGAAACTTAGACAAAGCACAGATGAATAGTTATGAACAAAATAATCAAAAGTCAGAAGACGACTGGGATAAAGCATCAACATTTGTATTAGTAGATCTACAAGATATAAGAAAAATAAAAGGAAATGTATGGGAAACTGTAGGAGATCCAGCAAATAAATGGGCAGACACTACAGAATATCCAAAATACAACCAATCATATTCAGCAGAAAACATTACAGTTGAACTTGTAGAAATAAAAAATGGAACAGAATATGTAAGAGGTAGAACAACGACAGCTAGTGATGGTTCATATGAATTTAGAGACTATATACCAGGATTATATACAATAAGATTTATATATGGAGATAGTACAAAATATGATACAGTACAATATAGTAAATACACTACATTTACAATAAACGAAAAAGAACAGAAATCTGCATACAATGGACAATTCTATCAATCAGGAAAAGCAAATCCAAAGACAAACGACAATCAATATTGGTATGCAGTAGAGGAAGACGATAGATACTCAGACGCATATGATGAAGCAATTAGAAGAAAAGAAGTCAATGAATTGTTACAAACTCATACATATAAAGATGTAGTAAACGTATTAAAGCATCCTACAGATTATAGAATGGAAGCATATACATCATTATTAGACATAGAAGTAGAAAAAGCAAGAACAACAACATCAAGTGGACAAAAACCAGGATATACAATATCAAATGTTGACTTTGCATTAACACCAAGAACAGAAGCAAAATTATCAATGAATAAAGAAGTAACACACATAAAATTAATATTACAAAATGGAACAGTTCAATTTGATGCAGATACAGCTACCATAAGAGAACAAGGAGTACCAGCAGTAGTACAAGCAGCACAAGGAAATGACATTACTATATCAATGCTAAGTGAGTTAATAGACGGATCAACATTAGAAATAACATATACAATAACAGTTACAAACGAAAGTGAAGAAGATACAGTAACATATTATAAAGACTCAAATGGAAACATAGTAGCACTAGGCTTCTATAAAGAAGATCCAACAAAAATAATTTACTATGAAGACGGATTAATAAGAACATATAACAACCAAAACACATTCGAAAGAAATTCAGACGAAACATGGATGACCAAGATAACAAACGGAACTACAGCAATGAGGTCAGTAGATATAACTAAGACAGAAACAATAGAAACAACAACAAGACCAGATGTATTAGCAGACTTTGTAGCAAATAACTTAACATTTACAAAGACAGCATATACAGGGGCATCAATGAACGATGGATGGGATTTATTTACAGGAAGAAAAGAAGACTTTGAAAAAGAATATTATAAGCAAAAAGACAGTGATGCAAGCTTCAAGCCAGACTCAATGGAAAACATGATAGATGAAGCACAAAATATATCACAAGAAGTATATGATAACAATACGATAGTTTTAGCAAATCAAAGAAATCCATTAGTAACTACAGATTTAAGACATGGAGAATCAGTATCATCAGACATAATATTATCAAAAGTAATTTCAGTAAATGAAGACTATGCAAATGCAAGTGCTGGCTTACTAAGAGACGACAAATCATATTCAAACCATGCAAGAATTCTAAGTATAAATAATACAGTAAGTAGAATTCAAGACATGACAGCAGAAAACTTGAAACACACAACAGAAAATGTAGTAATATCAGATCCAACAGGTATAGGAAACGTATATATAATAATACTATTAACACTAACAGTAGCAGTAATAATAGCAGTTGGAATAGTACTTATAAAGAAATACGTAATTAAGTAAAAAATATACTGTAATAAAAAAATAAGTAGATAAAGTTAATTTATCTACTTATTTTTTATCCAATAGAAAAGACTATTAGAAAAAAATGCTAAAATTACTAGTAATTTTAGACTTAATTGATTTACTTTAGAGATTATATCATTTAGTAAGTTATGAATTAATTTTAGAAAAAAGTCCATAAAAATCAGAAGTTTTTGCATAATTAGAAAAAAAGTTGACTATAATAAGAATAAATAGTATAATTAAAATAGTTAAAGGAGATTTTATGGAAAGAATAAAAAGAGAAAAATATTTATCAATATTAAAAAATTTCAAAGATCAACAGATTATAAAAGTAATAACAGGAATTAGAAGATGTGGTAAATCAACTTTATTAGAATTATTTCAAGACTATCTAAAAGAAAATGGAATAGAAGATAATCAGATAATATCAATAAATTTTGAAGATGCAGATTATGAACAATTACAAGATAGAAAAAAATTATATGAATACTTAAAATCAAAATTAGTAAAAAATAAGAAAACATATATATTTTTAGATGAAGTTCAAAAAGTTAATGAATTTGAAAAAACAGTCGATAGTCTTTTTATTAATAAAGATGTAGACTTATATATAACAGGTTCAAATGCTTGGTTTTTATCATCTGAACTTGCTACATTACTTACAGGAAGATATATAGAAATAAAGATGTTACCATTATCATTCAAAGAATATATGTCAGCATTTGAAGATAAAACTGATTTATCAAGAAAATTTAGAGATTATTTACAATATAGTTCATTTCCACAAGCAATTCAATTATTTAAGATTAATCCAGACAATATTAATTTATTTTTAGATGGAATATGTAATACAATTTTATTTAAAGATGTAATGCAAAGAAAAGGAATAACAGATAAAAACACTTTAGAAAGAGTAATTAAATATTTGTATGACAATATAGGAAATAGAACAAGTGTCAAAAAGATAAGTGATAATATAGAAGGATTAGATAAAAATAATTCATATAAAATAGTTTCAGCATATATTCAGGCACTTATAGACAGTTATATTATATATAAAGTAAATAGATATGATATAAAAGGAAAAGAATTTTTAAAAACACAGGAAAAATATTATGCGGTAGATATAGGACTTAGATATTATATGCTAGGTCAAGGTTCTGGAAGAGATATGGGACACATTTTGGAAAATGTAGTTTATCTTGAATTATTAAGACGAGGCTATGAAGTATATATAGGAAAATATGATGATTTAGAAGTAGATTTTGTAGCAAAAAATTCAGAAAATACAATTTATTATCAAGTAGCACTAACTACAAGAGAAGATACAGAAGGTAATAGTGGAATATTAGAAAGAGAACTATATCCATTAAAGAAAATAAAAGATAATTATCCAAAATATATTTTAACTTTGGATGATGATTTAGTTGCAGATTTTGATGGAATAAAAAAAATAAATATATTAGACTGGTTACTTAATGAAGAAAAATAAAAAAACAAAATAAAAAAATATATAACAATATTAATTTAGGAAATTTTTAATATATAAAAACAAAAAAAGAATAAAAAAATATTTTTATTCTTTTTTTTCTAAATAAAACAAAGGAAAATAAATAAAAAAACATAAAAAAGAATAAATAAAAGATAAAAAAACAAAATATTTATAAAAAATAAAGGGCAAAATAAAAAAATACAAAAAAATAAAGTATAAAAAACAAATAAATAAAATATTTTTAGGCTATTTTTTTGTATTTTTTCAATATTTTTTAAAAAAATTATATAAAAAATAAAATAAATACTTAAAAAATCAAAGAAAATGCCTTTAAAAGGGTCAAAAAAGTGCCAAAAAGGGCAAAATGCTTAACATAAAGCAAAAAACAGTATACATAAAAACGGCAAAAGATTGAAAATGAGAGTTGAAAGCCCAAAATTAATATGAAAAAATAAAAATAATCAAGAGAAATGATCTTAAAAAAGAAAAAACATAGAGGAAATATGTAAAAATATTCAAAAACAATGTAAATATACATATATATGATTTAAGATTTAAGAATATCAGCAGAAAACACAAAAAATTCAACGTATAGACATTATACATTTATAGAAAAGTATTATCCTGTATAAAATATAAAAAAGGCTTAAAAACGAAAATTTAGGCAGGCTTTTTTACTTAAAAACGAATAGTTTTAAGAATAAGAAAGAACGCTTTCACAATTTTAACTAGGCAAAGTAAGTAATATTGAATATAACCAATCAAAATTAATCAGGCAAGAAAGAAATGTAATGAAAAGAATATATTTTAAGTTAAATATGATGATTTATAAGTGCCAAAAAGTAAAAAGCTATATACATTTTGACAGGATATAGAAAGAATATATCTAAAAAGTAGTTATATAACACGAAAAATATAAAATAATTATATAATGTATAACTATAGAAAGTAGAAATGATAAAGAAAAGACCGGATAATTGCCATAATATAACAAGATGTAAACTAGAGTATAAAATTTAATTGACAAAAGTTAGAAGAAAGAAGAAGACAGACAGATAAAAGAAAAAAATCTTAAAACTATTAAACAAAATTAAAAATATAATGGAGATATCAAATGAATACTCAAAAAATACAAAAACACTGATAAGAAAGCGATAAAATTATGTATATAAATATAAAAAGAAGAAAACTAAAGTTAAAAATCCAAAATAAAAATAGAGTTTTGATAAAATATAGATACAAAAACTGTATAAGTACAAAAAGCATCATAAAAATAGTTATCGTTATATAAAACACGAAAGATGCAAACAAAAAAGGAAAAAAATGATATAGAAGAAAGAAAAACAAAGTATAAAAATTTAAATATTTTATATATGCAATAAAGACTTAGAAAAAAATTAAAAATTAACGAAAATTTTTATTGATTTTATATCTACATTTTGATAAAATAATTTCATGTTCAAGAAAAATTTTCATTATTCAAAAGATAAGAAAATGGCTATGTAACCTTTTATTTGTGCCGATTTGAGCATTTGAATAAAGTGAGAAAATCTCAAAACCAATAGCAATCGTAACAAAATTAAAAGTATAAAAAGCAAAAAGGAAAATATAAAAAAATATATAAAAAATAATTAAAATATATATTGATTTTATATCTATACTTTGATAGAATATTTATATAAAATTAATAGGAGGAGACTAAAACATGCCAGTTATTAGACCAAGTTCAGATTTAAGAAATAAATATAATGAAATATCAACAATTTGCCATAAAACAAATAAACCTATATATATTACAAAAAATGGTGCAGGCGATTTAGCTGTAATGAGTATAGAATTATATGAAACATTAGTAGAAAGATATGAAACAGAAAATAAATTCGATAAAGACTTTAACAAAGCCGTTGAAGCGCAAAAAGAAAGAAATAAAGCAATATATTCTACGGTTGGAACAATTGAAGAACTTGATTTAGACGATACAGAAATTGATCAAATTCAAGGCGAAGAAACAAAAACTGTGCATGAAATATTAGATGATATAAAAACTGAAACAAAAACAGATTTTAATGCGAAAAATAACTATAATAAGAAAGAAAGCACTGGAACATTAAAAGAAGTTTCAGAAGAAATAACAGTATTACAAGGCGTTGGATCAGTTAATAATAAATCAAATGAAAATACCGAAAAAGAAAAAGTAACTGATGTATTAGAAGAAACTACAAATCTAGAAAATGATACTACAGAAGGAATATTTGGGGAAACACCAATGGAAACACTTACAGAAACAGGCACAGAATTGGGCACAACAAGTGAAAATAAAGATCCAGGAACTGTGTATGATAAAGGAACAGAAATAGAAAAAGGAGTAGAAACAGAAGAAACTACAAATTTAGAAAATGATACTACTGATGGAATATTTGGAGGAACACCTACAGAAACACTTACAGAATTAGGAACAACAAGTGAAAATAAAGAGGTAGGAACTGTGTATGACGGAGAAGTAGTAGTAGAAAAAGAAGAAGATACACAAGTTACAAATCAAGGAACTGAAAATGAAATATTTAAAAAAATAGATATAGTAACTGAACCAGAAACGACACAAGTTGAAAACAACGGAACAGAAAAAGTATATAGAGTATTAAGAGAGGTACAAATACCAACAGTGCAAGAAAATACTTCAATGGATAAACAAGAAGCTGAAACAGCAGACGAAATATTGCGAGAAATAGAACCAGTAATAGAAGAAAAAAAGGTTGCTGCAGATACAATATTCAAAAAAATAGACACAGGATTTAATAATGTTAATAAAAAACAATATGCAAATAATATATATGGAGTAGAAAAAAACAGAGAAACGCATAATAAACATATTAACAAACAAAAATATAATTATAATCCTACAAATACAGTATTCAAAAAAATAGATACAGGAGTAGAAAACATTGGAAAAGGAGTAGTAGAGTCTGCACACGAAATATTAAAAGAAGTAGAACCTAAAACAAAACCTATAGAAAAACAAAAAACAGGTGGAACAAATATGGTATTTAGAGAAATAGATACAAGCGTTAAACCTGTAAATAAACATGAAAAAAATATTACACAAGAAGTAGTAAAAAAACCGGAAACAACTGTAAAATCTATTGAAGGTAAAGATATATATAATACAGAATGGATATTTGAAGACTTAGATAAAATGCTTGAAGATATACAATTATAAAAATATAGAATTAATTTTATAAATAAAATTTAAATAATAAAAAATTAAATAAAAAATAATAAAAAAATAAAATAAAAAGTAATAAAATAATTATGAAATAGATAGATGTGAGGAAAGCCTAAGGCTTCCCTCATTTTTAATTTTGCATTTAAATTTTAAAATTTATAAATAAAAAATATATAATAAACAATTTAATGATATAAAAAAACACATTTGCGGGCGGCCATTGGCCGCCCGCAGAAAAAAACAAAATCATTTGTTTTTTTATTATATTCGAGCAGTGTTTGGAAATTCTGTAAAGCAAATTTACTGGACAGAGCGAAAGAAGAATAAATTCACGGGCGGCCAATGGCCGCCCCTACAACGTTTCAAAAATTTGAGATTTAAAATTAATTATTGAAATTTTGATTTTTTTAAATGTATAAATAAAGAAATATAAAATATAAATGTAGGGGCGACCATTGGTCGCCCGCAGAAAAAGCAAATTCATTTGTGTTTTTATAATATTCGAGCAGTGTTTGGAAATTCTGTAAAGCAAAATTTACTGGACAGAGCGAAAAAAATAAATTCACGGGCGGCCAATGGCCGCCCCTACAACGTTTTCAAAAATTTGAGATTTAAAATTAATTATTGAAATTTTGATTTTTTTAAATGTATAAATAAAGAAATATAAAATATAAATGTAGGGGCGACCATTGGTCGCCCGCAGAAAAAGCAAATTCATTTGTGTTTTTATAATATTCGAGCAGTGTTTGGAAATTCTGTAAAGCAAAATTTACTGGACAGAGCGAAAAAAATAAATTCACGGGCGGCCAATGGCCGCCCCTACAACGTTTTCAAAAATTTGAGATTTAAAATTAATTATTGAAATTTAATTTTTTTTAACGTATAAATGAAAAAGATATATAATTATTAAAAAAATGTGCATCAAAAAAATTTTTTTAACACAAAGAACACGATAAAAAATTCAAAATATTACAGTGAAATACATTACGGAAACTAAGTTTGATAAAAAAGCAAAAATAAAATTCGACTCGTTGTGACAAAAATATCATAGAAATGTAATAAATCAAAAAAAAACTCGCAAATCCATAAGTTCCGTACAAAATGACTGAAAAACATTGGAAATAAGTGCCATTGACACTTTTTTTTTTTTGTCTATAATGAAAAGTGAGCATCGAGAGGTGGACATAAAAAACCTATGAAAAAATATCAACAAAAAAATACAGATGAAAAAGGAGGTTTTTACGATTGAGTGTAAAAAGTAAAAATAATTTTTTGGGAAAAATTATCATATTAATTTGGATTGTTTTACTGGTGCTTAGTCTCTGCGGACTAATAGTAGAAGCCTCCGGAGAAACGGGAGAAGCATTAACACCTACCAAAGAGCAATATCTCGAATTAAAAGCAATTAGAATAGAAGAAGCAACTGATGGAAGTAAACAAGTGCTTATGCAATTGTGGGGATACAAATTAGAATTTGGAGGATTTGATGTAAGATTCCATTATGATAAAACAGCATTACAACTTTCAAATATTGAAGATAATACTCCAGTATCAAACCCAAATGAAGATGAAGCAAAATATTTTAAATGGGAAGAAGAATTTAAAGATAAACTAGAACTTGATAATATGGGAGATATAGAAGTAAAAGACAATATAATAAGAGCAGTAGTATCATTTGCACGGAGGTTCTTCAGCAGGTTCAACACAAATTCAACCAAGTGACCATATAAAATATAGAAATGAAGAACAACAAAGTGATGGTATGAAAATTGTAACAGGAGATTCAGTATTATTAGGAACAATGAGCTTTAGATTAGTAGCAGATAAATTTGATATGAATGGTTTTGGGTTAGAGCCTGATCCAACATCTTCACCAACAACAGGTATAAAAATATATCAATATATAAAGAATTATTATGAAGCTGAAAGTACATTTAGATTTACAGATGAAACAGCATCTGATGATGCAAATCTAACTGATATAGTAGTAAGTAGTGGAGAAAAGAATGTAGAGCCAGAAACATACAAAGAATATGATTTAGATCCAGAATTTGATAACCAAGATCCAAACGAATATACAGTAACAATAAAAGATTACATAGATGCTGTTGATGTAACAGCAACAAAGAGTGAGGAACATGCTACTATGAAAATAAAAGTACCAAAACATAAAGATGATGGTAGCCTAGATTATGATGGAAATGATGAAGATAGTATTCAATATACTGAAACAGATTTAACAAGCGGAGATCCATTTAAAGTATCACTAAATAAACTAGGAGAACCTGATACTATAATAACAATTACAGTAACAGCAGAAGATGGTACAGAAAAAACATATAAAGTAACAATAAAAAGACCTTATGGAATAATAGAAGGAAACATTATCACAGAAACGACAATAGGTACAACAGATACTTACAATGCGGAAATTAGAGTATATAAATCAGATGATGTAAGTGCTGACGGAATTAATTGGAATGATATTATTTCAGGTACAAGTACTTATGAAGGAGTACATGATAAATTAATACAATTAGAATCTATGAATTATAAAACTAATGATGATGGTACATATAAAATATATGTAATTCCAGGAACCTATGACATATTAATTGATAAGCCAGGTTACTTAGATGTTATATATAAAGATAGAGAAGTCCAACTTGAAGAAACAGAACAACTAGGAGAAGACGACAAATTAATTGCAGGAGATATAAATAAAGATGGAACAATCCAAGTAGCGGATTTATCAATGTTGATGAGTATTTTTGCAATAAATAATACAGATCCACAATATGAAATCAAATATGATTTTAATGAAGATACAGAAATTCAAGTAGCAGATTTATCAATTTTAATGTCAAACTTTACAAAAGAAGTAACGGTTAATTGAGGAAAGGAGTAAAAATGGAAACTAAAACAGGAGGGTATTTTACCAAAAAACGATTATGCGCTATATTGATGGTTTTAATTATGATAATACAATTATTCTCACCATATAGTGTTTTAACAAAAAATACATATGCACAGGTTCCTGATGGAATTTCAGAAGGTGAACCATATTATGTATTAAAGATTCGTCCAATAGATTCAGAAGATACCTCTGAGGACGATTGGGAATTAGATGAAACAAGTTATTATTATTATGATTATGTGACTACAGGGGAGGCAGAATCTATAGAAGAAAGTACAGAACATGTAATATTTATAGATTTAATTATTAGAGGTTCTGATAAAGTAAATGCGGGTGATATAAATCTTATATATGACAGTACAAAATTAATACCTGTGCATGAATCATATAGTGGAACTGGAAAAAAGAAGACATACTTCTTAGAGGATGCGAACGAATTTGAAAATCCTGGATCTAAAGTAATGAATGATTTCGGAACAGTAAATTGGGGAAATCCAATTCCAAATAATGGACTTAATAAAGAAAAATCTTCTATAAGAATAGGAGGAGCTAACAGCGGAGCAGGGTATATTGACGAAGATACAGTAGTTGCCACACTTATGTTTAAACTAGCTGAGGGAGTTACGATAAATAATATACCTAAATCAACATTTAGACTTGAACCAGATGCTGGATTAGAGAAAGGTCTAGAAATTGATTATTATCCAAGTGGTTCAGTACAAGTAAGAGCACGTGACGAAAAATATTTAACATACGAAGGTTTTGCAGATGAAGAAAAAACTATTTCTAGTATTAGTGTTGTAGATGAAATGACTAAAAATAAATATTATGATACTGAAGAATTAGATTTTTCAGGGGCAACAATCAAAATTTCATATAGTAATAATGAAACAGAACAAATGTCATTAACAGAAGCAATAGCAAAGAAAATAGTAAAAGTTGATCAAACAAATGCAGAGGCAGGACAAGCAAATAGTAAAGTAACTATTTCAGCTGTAGCAGATGCTGGAGTAACAACAGAACTAGACTATTTAGTAATTACATCAATTGAATTTAACCCAGATCCAGATATATCAACTGAGAAATATGAGCAAGGAGATAATATCATTTTCTCAGGAAAAAATATTGATTTAGTTTATGATGATGGAACTACAATAGATAAAAAAGATTTACAAGTTGGATTAGATGATGGAACATTTACAGCAGATATACAAACAGCAGATGTAGACCATACTAAAATAACTATTACTTATAAAGATGGAATATTATCAGACCAATTCAACATACAAGTATATGACCCTATAACAGAAATGGTAATGTCAAAAACACCAACAGATTGTGAATATGATCATGATCAGACGATAGATACAACAGGTGGACAAGTTAGAATAACAAGAAAAAGTGGAAAAGTAGAATTTGTAGAACTAAATGATGGAAAAATATCAATTAGCGATACAAAAGCTGATATAAATAAATGTACAGATAAACAAAGTGTTGCAGGAAAAGGTGAAGTAGGAACACAAACTATAACAGTAACATATACAGAACCAGGTAAGGATGGAACAGATGTAAAGGTAACAACTACTTATACAATATTAGTAAATGATACTATTGCATCAATAAGAGTTTCTAATCAAACAACTGCAAAAAATAAATATGGAACAGAATTAACACACTTAAATTTAGAAGGCGCTGAATTAACAGTAACAACACAATCAGGACAAACATTTAACATACCTGTTGTAGTAGGAATGTTAAATCCAAGTGAATATACTGCAAATAGTTTAGCACAACAAAAATTAACAGTTACATATGCAGGACAGACAACAGATAATGATACTGACAAATTAGTAATAGAATTAAAAAATTATGTTACAGGTATTCAAATAAATAATACTGGTGATTCAACTGAATTTTATGCAACTAAGCTTGAGAACGCAGGATTTATTAGTGAAATAACATATATTGAACAATATGCAGATGGATCACATGCTAATTCAGGAACACCAATCACTAAAGAGATGATTCAAGGATATAATGACTCACCAAGTGCAGAAAAATTTGATAGTAGTCATCTATGTAACGAAACATTAACATTAACTGTAACAGATGTTGACGAATTTAATACAGTAGTTTCAACAACATTTGATATAAAAATCAAAGATGTAGTTACAGGAATTAAAATTGATCAGAGACCAAGTAAAACAGTTTATAATTATGGAGATACATTTGATCCAGCTGGAGGTAGAATTAAATTCCATTATGCTAGTGGTGCAGAAGATACAACCTTTGGAATATTAATGACAGCTTCAGAAGTAACAGTAAGTTATAATGATCTTACAGCTACAAAAGCAGAGGTATTAAAACCATTAGCTTCAGAATTTGAAAATGGAACTTGTAAGAAAACTTTATTAGTTACTTACCATAATGAAGAAGGATCAGACATAACAGGATACACAGATTCAAGTGGAATGCACCAAGCAACATTTGATATTACAATAAAAGATGTAGTAAAATCAGTAAAAGTTACAGGAGGAACTCCAGCTAGCGATGTTGAATATGGAGAAGAATATAATCCAGGAGATGGATTAACAATAGAAGTAACTTATGAATCAGGAGCAACTAAAAATGTAGGTGTAGAAGACATTGAAGTAATAGATGACAGTACAGATGAAGAATTCAGTACAAGCCCAGAAACAAGTGAATTTACTGATGGAACAAATAAAGTAACAAAGCAGGTAAAATTTAAATATGAAGAAAATGGAAAAACTGTTGAGACAGATGCATACGATGTAGATATAAAAGACACTGTAGCTTCTATGACAGTAAAAGATTTACCTGATCAAAATTATAATTTAAATGCAAGTTCATGGAATTTAACAGGAGCTAAACTAGAAATAACAAGAAAATCAGGAAGACAAGAAAATATAGATCTAGATGCTTCAGATCTTGCAGCAAAACATGTAACAATTACAGACGCATCAACTGTAACAAATGAACCAGGAGATGGTAAACAAGTTACAGTAACATACACAGATCCATTAGATAGTGAACAACATACAACAACATTTGATGTAAATGTAAAAGATGGAGTAGTAGGTGTAGATATAGAAGTAGACACAAGTAGTCTTAAAAAGAAATATAACTATGGAGAAGAATTAAACTTTACTGGATTAGATATATATGTTAAATATGCAAGTACAGTTCCAGGAACTAAAGGAACACATAAAGCAGTAGATGTTACAATGGTTAAAGATGTAACAGAGGTTTCTGATGGATCTTGGGATTTAGGAACAGAAGCAACAACAAGCCTAGCTAAAGAAAAATTCACACCAACTTATAACATAAAAAGAAAATTAAAAGTAAAATATTCAATAGATGGATATGAAAAAGAATATGAATATGAAATAGAAATTTATAACATAGTAGATAGCATAAAAATAGATCCTAGCGATGAACCTCAAAAATCTTATGAAGTAGGGGAAAGCATACCTTCAGACAATGGAGCAATATTAGTACACAGAAAAGCAGGAAATGAAGAAAAAGTTGATATGGAAGACTCTAGAGTAAAAGTAACAGATCTTGAAACTACAACTGCTCAAACAGGTAAAACAGCAACAGTTACATACACAGAAAAAGATGCAACTGATGCAGATGTAACAAAACAAGTAACATATCAATATGATGTAATAGACCAATTTAAGAGTGTAGCAATAGAAGATGCTCCAATTAAGACAGCTTATAATTGGGGAGATACCCTAGATTTAAAGGGATTAGTATTTAAAAAGATATATTCAAGTCAAACTTTGACTTATGCAAATGATGATATAAACACTATTAAGAGCGATATACAAATAAAAGAAGTAAAAGGTAGCGATGAAGTTGCATTTGCAGAACTATTAGAACCAGACAAATCAGAATTTGCTACTACAGATACAGTAACAAAACACTTAAAAGTAATATATACAGTTGATGGAAAAACAGATTCTAAAACATTTGATATTACAATTAAAGACAATATGAAAAGCATAAGTATAAACACTATGCCAGATAAGGTAGAATATAATTTAAATGAACAAACATGGGATTTAACTGCTACATCAAATCTACCAACTCAAAAAGCAGACATAAAAGTAATATATCAATCAGGAAAAGAAGAAATAGTAGAATTAACAGAGGCTATGTTAACACCTTTAAAAGACTTAACAACTGCTGTGAACAACAGTGTAGAAGTAGAAGTAAAATATGGACAAGATAAAGATGGACAAGACTTAAAAACAACATTCAACATAAAAGTAGTTGATGGAGTAGTAAGTGTATCTATAGATACTACAAACTTTACAAATAAAGAATATAATTATGGAGAAGATGACTCACTTGATTTCTCTCCAATAACAATAACAGTACAATATGCAAGCAATAGATCAGAAACTATTGATATAACACAAGCAGATATAAAAGATATAACAGATGATCCTCAAGGGGAAAAAGTAACAACAAAGTTAGCAGTAGAAGATTTCAAAACTGACAATATAGCAGAAAGACAAATACAAATAAAATATACAGCAGATGGAAGTACTATAAGTGATACAAAAACAGTTACAATCAAAGTACATAACATAGTAGATCACATAGAAATTGATCCAGATCATCAACCAAAAACAGATTATGAAATAGGAGATGATCCAAGCGATCCAGGTCCTGGTGGAAAGATAAGAGTATATAGAAAAGCAGATCTTAATACATATGAAACAGTAGATATTACATATGATATGGTATCAGGTCTAGCTACTGCAGCAGCTGGTGCTAGTAAAACAGCAACAGTAACATATGAATCAACAGGTGCATATGGTGCAGAAAACAATAAAACAGTAGATTATTACTATAATGTAAATGATGCATTACATAGTGTAGACATTACAGGAGACCCTAAAAAAGAATACAATTGGGGAGACAAATTAGATTTAACAGGATTAACATTTACAAATAGATTTGCAAGTGCAGATCAAACTATAACAAATATAGATGATGTTGAACAATATTTAACATTAGATTTAGATGGAGATTCTGTAGACGTAGATGAGATATTACAACCAGATAAAGATGATTTCAGCAATGTAGATGGAAAATATAAAGTAACAAAACATTTGAAAGTAACATACGAATATCAAGATAAGAGTATTTACAAAGAATTTGATATTGTAATTACAGATAACATGGCAAGAATAGATATGAACAATATGCCAGATAAATTAGAATATAATTTACATGAGCAAAACTGGAATTTAACTTCTACAACAAATCATGAAAATCAAAGAGCTGACATTAAAGTAACATATCAATCAGGAAGAGAAGAAATAGTAGAATTAGATACTTCAATGTTAACACCTTTAGGAGACTTAACAGCTGTTAAAGGAGATAATGTAAAAGTAGAAGTAAAATACGGAAAAGATAAAGATGAACAAGATTTAAAGACAGAGTTTAATATAAAAGTAGTTGATGGAATAACATCAATAACAATAGACACAAGTGCATTTGAAGATGAATACAACTATGGGGATACAGTAGATTTATCACAAATAAAAATAAAAATACAACGTGCAAGTGGAGAACAAACTGAAATACCAGCAACATCTGCAATGGTAAAAGATACAACATCAGGATCAGAAGATGTAAAAACAGAACTTGATTCAAC
The DNA here is from genome assembly GCA_947626025.1 of uncultured Clostridia bacterium. Classification (GTDB taxonomy): domain Bacteria; phylum Bacillota; class Clostridia; order TANB77; family CAG-508; genus CAKPSH01. Next base: position 4,723 of record CANQQQ010000011.1, on the reverse strand, counting down.
AGCATTTATATCTGATCATAAAGCAGAAAGAACATTAACAATAACATATACACTAGCAGACGGAGATAACTATACTGGAGATACTACAACAACAACTCAAATAACAGTATACGATATAGTAGATCATATAGAAATTGATCCAACTAATAAACCACAAGAAAACTATTCAATAGGAGCTGATACAAATAATCCAGGTGGACAAATAAGAATATATAGAAAATCAAATCCTAGTGTATTTGAAACAGAAAGTATTACAAGTGGTATGGTAACAGGATTAGAAACTACATCAGCTGGTGCTCATAAAACAGCAACTGTAACATATCATTCAACAGGAGCAAATGGTGTAGCAAACGACAAAACAGTAGATTATTACTATAATGTAAACGATACATTAAACGGTGTACAAATTACAGGAACACCTAAAACACAATATAATTGGGGAGATCAATTAGATTTAACAGGTTTAACATTTACAAATCAATTTGCAAGTGGAGACCAAAATATAACAAATGTAGGTACTATTAGTAGCTATATAACAGTAGAAATAGACTCAGTTAGTGCAACAGTAAATGAGACATTACAACCAGCTCAAGGTGAGTTCAGCCTAACTAGTGGAAAATATCAAGTAACAAAACGTTTAAAAGTAACATACACATATCAAAGCAAAACTGATAGTAAAGAATTTGATATTGTAATTACAGATAACATGGCAAGTATTGCTATGAAAACTGAACCAGACAAGAAAACATACAATGTAAACGAAGCTGCTTGGGTATTAGATGCAGTAGGTGCAACTCATAACGTAGCAGAAATAGAAGTAACATACCAATCAGGAAGAACAGAATTAGTAGATATACAAAATGATATGTTACCAGTACTAACAACATTAACAGGAAATACAGGATCTAAGCAAGTAACTGTAACTTATGGAATGGATAAAGATAGTACACCACTTACTACAGAATTTACAATAACTGTAGAAAATGGAATAGTAAATCAAGAAATTACAGGCGAAATAGCAGAAGAAAATACAAAATATAATTATGGTGATGACCTAAAATTAGGCGGATTAAAGTTAAAAACACAATACGCTGACGGTACAGACAATGAGGTAGATCTAGATTTAGATGATCCAAAATTAAAAGTTGAAGAAGTTGTAAACAGCGGAGTAGGTCCAGAAACTACTCAAGAATTAACAAGACCATTACAACCAAATGCAAATGAATTTGGTCCAGATGATGAAGTTAAGAAAAAAGTAAGAGTAACTTATGAAAAAGAAGATGGAACAGAAGTTACAGAAGAGTTTGATATAACAATTAAGAATAATAAGGTAAGTATACAAATGCATACATACCCAGAAGATTTAAAATACAACATAGGTGAAGCAACATATAAATTAACAGCGGCAAGTGGAACAGGAACTAATGGAAACGCAGATATCGAAGTAACATATCAAGCAGGAAATACAAAGATAGTAGAAATAGATTCAAGTATGTTAACAACATTAACAACATTAACAACAAGTGCAGGAGCAAAACAAGTAACTGTAACTTATGGAACGGATAAAGATAGTACACCACTTACTACAGAATTTACAATAACTGTACAAAATGGAATAGTAAATCAAGAAATTACAGGAACTATAAATCCTGAAAACACAGAATATGACTATGGCGATGATCTAGAATTAGGCGGATTAAAATTAAAAACAGAATATGCTGATGGTACACAAGATGAAAAAGATCTAGATATAACAGATCCAAAAATAACAATCGAAGAAGTTGTAACAGATGGAAGTGGTAGTGAAACTACAAAACCATTAACTAGACCATTACAACCAAGTGCAGATGAATTTGATGCAAATGATGAAGTTAAGAAAAAAGTAAAAGTAACTTATGAAAAAGAAGACGGATCAAAAGAAACAGAAGAGTTTGATATAACAATTAAAAATAATAAGGTAAGTATACAAATGAATACATACCCAGATGATTTAAAATATGATATAAGCGAAACACAATATAAATTAGATGCAGCATTAGGAACTAATGGAAAAGCAGACATCAAAGTAATTTATCAAGCAGGAAATCATAAATTAGTAGCATTAAATGATCCAGCAGTTCAATTAACAAATTTAACTGACTTAACAACAAGTACAGGAACAAAGAGAGTAAATGTAACTTATGGAGCTGACAAAAATGGAACACCACTTACTACATACTTTGAAATAACTGTAGTAGATGGAGTTGAAAAAATAGAATTAAGTCCAGCACCAACAAAACAAACATATAAATATGGAGATCCTTTAAGTGTAGAAGGAGGCTTCCTAAAAGTAACTAAATTAAATGGACAAGTAGTAATGGTTCCAATACAAGAAGATATGATAGACGGTTTTGATAGTGAATTAGGAACATCAGTTAACTATCCATATACACAAACATTAACAGTAACTTATGGTAACTATGAAAATGGAAACCCAGCAACAGTTACATATCAAATAACAATAGAAGATTATGTAAAAGACATATTATTAACACCACCAACAAACACTGCATATCAATATGGAGTTACAGAGTTAGATTTAACAGGTGGTAGCGTACAAGCCATCATGGCAAGTGGAAAAGTAGGAGATACAGTACTACTTACAGATGGATCAGTACAATTAAGTGCATTTGATAAAGAGCACATTGGTACACAAACAATAAACGTAACTTATGAAGGAATAACAAAATCATTCCCAGTAACAATAACAGATGGTATAACATCAATAAAAATGCATACTTATCCAAAACAACAATATAAATATGGAGAAAGATTAGACGTAACAAACGGAACTATAGAAGTAGTAAGAAATAGTAGTTCACAACCAGATATAGTAGATATTACACTTAGTATGGTACAAGGATTTGATCCTAATGTATTAGGAACACAAACATTAACAGTAAATTATGAAGGATTAACTACAACTTATGAAGTAGAAGTAGTAGATTATATAGCTAGATTAGATATAACAAGACCTAGAAAAACAGTTTATAACATTGGTGAAAGAACAATGGATTTAACTGGAGGAAAAGTTGCTATAGTAATGGCAAGTGGAAAAGTAGAAACTCCTGTAAACATGACAATTGACATGATACAAGGATTTGATACAAGTTCATCAGGAACAAAAACAATAACAGTAACATATCAAGGAATGCAAGGAACATTCACAATAACAGTAGTAGATGAGTTAAGCGATGTAAAAATCAAAGAATTACCAAACAAAGTAGAATACTTATATGGTGAAGAATTAGACTTAACAGGTGGAACATTAGAAGTTACAAAATCAAGTGGATCAAAACAAACTATACCAATGGATAGAGCTACAGTAACAGGATATGATCCAAAGAAAATAGGAGAACAAAAAATAAAAGTAACATACGAAGGATTTACAGATGAATTCACAGTTGTAGTAAAAGACTATGTAACTAGAATGACAATCACACCACCAAGAAAATTAAAATATGAATATGGAGAAAGTTTAAATCTAGAAGGTGGATCAGTAACTATATTCACAGCAAGTGGTTCAATACAAGAAATTGTTCCAATGACAGCATCTATGGTGTCAGGATACAATAGTACAAAAGAAGGATTACAAGATATTGCAGTAACATATAAAGATTTACAAGGAAGTTTCCAAGTAACAGTAATAGATGAAATAAAAGGAATAGAAATGAATACTAATCCAAATAAAACATCTTACAAATATGGACAAAAATTAGATGTAACAGGTGCAACAATTAAAGTTACTAAATCAAGTGGAACATATATAGTAACAGTAACAGATGATATGGTATCAGGTTACAACAGTAAAAAAGCTGGTACACAATCAATAACAGTTACTTACGCAGGATTTGAAACAAACTTTGCAGTAAAAGTAGCTAAGAAAGCTACAACAACTACAAAACCATCAACTCCAAGTGTTCAACAACCTGAAACAAATAAACCAACAGTAGTAGAACCAGAAATTCAAGAACCTGAGGTTCAAGAGCCAGAAGTTCAAAAACCACAAGTTCAAAAACCACAAAAACCAGAAGTTCAAGAACCTGAAAAACCAACAGAAGTTTTAGGTGTTCAAGACGAAGATAATGGAGATATTATAAAATTAGTAGCAGGAATCGTAGCAGGAGCTATGGGAATTATAGGATTATTAATTCTATTAATAGTAATATTCAAACGTAACGTAGAAGTATACGTAGTAGAAGACGGCGAGTTCGTCCTAGGTGGAAAAGCTAATATCACTAAACGCGATCCATCATTAAATATTGATAAGTTCTTAGATAGAGATACTTATGCAGAAGCTGTCAAAGTAGTATTAAGTGACAGAATAAGTGAGAAATTAGATGGAAAAGCAATTGAAATTACACATAGAGGAAAGACAATTAAACATACTGTTAAATACAGTGGAGAAGAATATGAATTTATCTTAGATTAAAACGCGATATTTGAGAAATAAGCGATTTAAAATAAAAAGATAATAAAGATTATCAGTGTGCATACAAAACTCTTAAAACCGATATTTCATGCACACGGAATAAAGGTAAAGAGTTTTGTAGATAATCTAAAAATAAAAACAAAAGAAACCGGAATACCATCATCCGGTTTCTTTTATTCCAAAATATAGGAGAAAAGCAATATACAGCAAACTGCGAAGTGATATAGGGAAATATATTAGAAGGCTATGTGA
>CANQQQ010000010.1 GCA_947626025.1 uncultured Clostridia bacterium | reverse complement strand
ACACTTAAATTTAAGTGTCATATTAAGCCATTTTCTTTAATAATCTGTATTAGTTTTATCAATAATTACCATTTGGCGTTGTTGAACTTCGCATTAAATCTTATCAATTTGCAGAAAGCACGCCTTATAGATTTAATACTCGTTCGCCTAGCCAAATAGCAATTCTTGATTAAACATAAATAGGAGGAACAATGAATAATGATAAACAAAAAATAAAAAGTGATAAATTAGAATTTAATACATATTGTATTTTTTCAGAAGAAAAGCAAGATGTAAATGAAACTATAGGATTAATGTTTAAAGACTATATTGAGAGTTTAAAAGTTAAATATAAGTAATTATTCAAAAGTATTTGCAAAATCATTTGAACACATTATGATTTAAGCATAAATGATTACGGATAGGAGGTTAAATGCCAAATTTAAAAAGTCAAAACTTCAAAGTACGGAATGTATATTAGATTATCTCGTGAAGATGGCGACAAAGAGGAAAGTGAAAGTATCGGTAATCAAAGAAAAATTTTGCAAAGATATATAAAAGAGAATAATTTAACACTTATAAAAGAATATATTGATGATGGTGTGTCAGGTACAACTTTTAATAGACCAGGGTTTAATGAATTATTGCAAGATATTGAAAATAAAAGTATTAATATGGTTATTACAAAGGATTTATCAAGACTTGGCAGAGATTATATTAAAACTGGACAATATATTGAAAATTATTTCCCAGAAAAAAATATTAGATATGTTGCAATAACAGATGGAATAGACACTTATATTGACAGCACAAATAACGACATAACACCTTTTAAAGCAATTATGAATGATATGTATGCAAAAGATATTTCAAAGAAAATCAGAAGTGTTTATAGAGAAAAACAAAAGCAAGGTGAATATTTGTGTAGCACACCAGCATATCGGTTATAAGAAGCATCCTAGTATTAAAAATAAGCTAGTTATTGATGAAAATGTAACTGATATTGTAAGGAAAATTTTTGATATGTATGCAAATGAACATGGCACAGTAGAGATAGTAAATTACTTAAATAAGAATAATTACTTATCTCCAAAGGGCTATAGAAAAACTGGACTAGTACAGGATGAAAACAAAACAAATTATAACTGGAACGAAGTAACTCTATGTAATATGCTTAAAAATGAAGTATATATCGGAAATACCATACAAAACAAAAAAATAGTTGTATCATATAAAGTAAAGAAAATTAGAACGGTGGAAAAAGAAAATCAAATACGAGTAAATAATACACATGAACCCATCATAGATAAAGATATATTTGAAAAAGTAAATAGTATTTTAGAAAAGAGAGGCACAAATACAAAACTAAAGTATGACTATTTATTAAGAGGTCTGCTTTATTGTTATCATTGCAAAAGAAAATTACAGATAGTGCTTAAAAAGAACTCAAAGAGGAATAGCACATCACATCCATATATAACTTGTTCTGATAGTAAATCAAGAGGATGCTATCCATTAAATATTAATTACGAAAAATTTGAAAAACACATTCTTTATATAGTAAAAAAAATATGTAAAATTTATGCTGATAAAAAAGTTTTTTATTCGGTTTATGAAAAATATCAAAACAAAACTCTTGATAAAGAAAAAGGTTTTAAGAAAAAAATGGAACAATTAAATAAAGCAATATCTGAAATAAATAACGATTTAGATAAGATGTATATGGATAAGTTAAAGGGTATTCTTTTAGAAGAAGATTATATAAGATACTCACAAAAATTTGTATTAGAGAGGACAAATTTATTAAAACAAAGAGAAGAATTAGAGCAAAAATTAACACAAACTAAAGAAAAAATCAGCATAAAAAATAAGAAAAAAGAAGAAAAACAACTAGATGAATTAATAGAAAATTTTTTAAAATTAGGACAAATTGATAAAATGTATTTATACCGATTAATTAATAAAATTGAAATTGATAAAAATAAAAATGTATACATATATTTTAATTTCTCAAAATTAAATTCTATTAATGAAAACCTAGATGAATTCATCAAAATTGAAGAACTCTTAAATCAAAAAAATAGTAAAACTGGTTAAAATATTTGCATAAAATATTGAAAAAGACATAAAATAATGATAAAATTATGATAATCAAATTTAAGGAGGAATAAATATGATTAATATTAGACCAGTATCAGATTTAAGAAATAAATATCCAGAGATAGAGGATCTAGTTCTAAAAGAAGATGAAGCAGTTTATTTAACAAAAAACGGATATGGTTCAATGGTAGTAATGAGTTTAGAAAAATATTCTGAAATGCTAAAGTCATTAGACGAAGAAAAAGCATTAGAAGTTCGATTTGGAGTAGTTGATATTGATAAAGCTTTGGAAGAGGCGGAAGAAGAGGCCAATAATCCAAATACCAGATATTATTCTCATGAAGAAATGAAACAAATGGCAAGGAGGATAATTGATGGAAAATAAGAATTATGAAATAAAATATTTACCAACATTTATCTCACAATTTAACAATATTTTATATTACATTACATATGAATTACAAAATAAAATAGCAGCAAATAATTTATACAAAGAAGTAGTAAAACAAATTGAAGTAAGAAGCCAATCACCAGAATCATATGAAGTATTTAAAACATTTGAAAATGGAGTTATTAAATATTATAAAATAAATATAAAGAAATATACAGTATTTTATACTGTAAAAAGCAATGTAATGGAAATAAGCAGAATTTATTATAGTCAAAGAAATTTTGATAAATTAATCTAAAAACGCAAAGCCGTGTAATAAGAGCTTTACAAGACTTTGCAAACTGCTTGGTATATTTTTAAATCCACACCTGTGGATTTTATTAATTTCCATATAAAGAAAAAATATATATTAAAAGAAGCAAGGTGTTTTATAACATCTTGCTTTTTATTGGAAAGCATTTAAGATTTTTGCATAAAATTAAAAAAGATAAAAAAATCAAACAAACTGTTAGCAAAAACATATAACAATAGACTGGTCAAACTATAAACATATATTGAGGAATTGTTATTTTAATGATAAAATTAAAAAAATAAAATGAGGTAAAGTTATATGGGAAGAAAAAAGAAAAAGCAAAAACTAAATATTAGGCAATGCATTTTTGCAGTAGTCATATTAATTTGTATTTCAATTTATGGATATATAAACCAACCTAGCCATCCAATAAATGAAAATAATGTAAATGTTCAAAATACTATATTTGATTTATCTACAATCCCAGAATATTCAGGTACACCATATGTTGAAATAAACAACAATATACCATATTTTACAGAAGAAGATTATACCACTGAGGCTTTTGAAAAATATAGTGATTTGGGAAATGGTAAAGCAGGCGTAGCCTATGCTAATATTTGCAAAGAAATTATGCCAAAAGAAGGAGAAGAACGTGGCGAAATAGGTAGTGTTAAAGATCTTTCTGGATGGGTACAAAAAAGATATGATAATTTAATAAAAGATAAATATTTATATAATCGTTGTCATTTAATTGGTTGGCAACTTGCAGGAGAAAATGCTAATAAAAGTAATCTAATAACAGGAACAAGATACTTAAATACAGAAGGAATGTTACCATTTGAAGATAAAGTAGCTGAGTATATAGATAAAAACGAAAATAATCATGTTCTATATCGAGTAACCCCTATTTTCGAAGGTAATAATCTTCTAGCAAGTGGAGTTCAAATGGAAGCATGGTCAGTTGAAGATTCGGGCAAAGGTGTTCACTTTAATGTATATTGTTATAATGTTCAACCAGGAATAGTTATTGATTATGCTACTGGAGAAAGTCATGCAGAAGAATAAATTAATAAAACTTGATAATTTACAATAAAATTATTGTAAATTTATGGAAAACGATATATAATTACTCTTAAGTTTAATTCTTAATACTATTAAATCATATAGTATATTTCCAATATCAAAACAATTAAAAAAAGGAGTGATTACATATTGAATTTAGACATAGTGAATGATTTATTTAATAATTTAAAGGAGAATAAATTTGTGCAAAATTTTATAAAAGAGTTATCAAATTATTTAGAAAATAATATTAAAAATAATTCAAACTGCGCAAACGAAGAAATTCCAATAATAGAAGATATATTGTCTAAAAACAATTTTACAACGGGAAACCAAAATGCTATAAGGTGGAATTTAAATGATGTTGTATTAGCATATACACAAAAAAATCCAGAAATATATTTTGTTAAGGATAAGAAAGATAATACTTATACAATATTAAAAGCAAGAGATGGAAAAATAGATGAAATAGAAATAAACAAAAAAGATATGCCAAGCGAAGTAAAAATAAACGATGTTTTAAAAATTAAAGATAATATTTTTGTAATTGATAAAATTTCTACTAAAGAATTACAAGAAAATATAAAAGATATGGCAAAAGAAATACTTGATAAACAAAATATAAATTTAGATAAACATAGAAAAGAAGGACATCTATATATGGTAACTGAGGAATTAGGAAACAATAGATTTCTATGGGATTTAACAGATGCACCAAAAAACGAATTTGAAGAAGTTGATATTCCAAAAGATTTATTGAGCAAAGCAACAGAAGGTATGGTACTAAAATACAATAATAAAAAATATGAATACTATTCAGATGATGGTTTTGAAAGAGCAGATAAAATACATTCATCGTAGTAAAACGTGTTGGTATATTTTTAAATATATACCTGTAAACTAAAATCTGCAAGAATAAGTATTGTTAAACATAAATAGTAGTGACAATGAATAAATAATAAACATAGAATAAAGAAAGTAATATAATGTTCATGAGACCTTAAATGGTCGAAAAATGGCATAAAATGTATTGACGGAAGACCTATTCTTGTGGTATAATTAAACGCAGAAAATGTAAAATTATACAAAAAAGGAAAATATTAAAAAGAAAGGGATGAAATTATGAAAATTAAGAAAATTACATCATTACTGCTAGTTTTAACATTTTTAATAGCAGAATTTAGTTTCCTAAGTTTTGGAAATATATCAATTGCTGTTAGTGAAAATAGCAACCTAAGCTTGGAAACATATTCAAAAGATTACTATGGTAGACAACTTAATGAACAAGCATGGAAATTTTATGATACCATGGTAAAAATGTATCAAAGTGGTGCATTAAAAAGAGGTTCAGATTATGACCTAGTAGAAAATGGAGTAGTTACTGAAGAGGAACTACTAAAATATGCAACAGGAACAACACAATTATTATATGATATGACTGCTGCAAGAGATGCATTCCAATATGACTATCCAGAGGTATTCTGGGTTGATTGGTCAGCTATTTCTTTAAGAGTAACAAGAAATAGCAATGGACAATATTTTGCATTTTTAGGTAGAGGAAAGAGAGATGACTATTTCCTACCAGGATTTAATACAGATAATGTAGATGATGCAATTGATGAATATAATAGACTAATGCAACAGGCAATTACAAAAATTGAGGCAGAAGCAAAAAAAGAAGATAATGAAGATAGTCAAAAATATGAATTAGCAAAAGCAGCTCATAATTGGGAAATGGATAAAATGTCATATAAATTCGAATATGAAGTAACAAATTATAATAGTACGAGTGAAGCATATAGTAATGCTAGAACAGCATATGACTGCTTAAAATATGGAGAAGGTGTTTGCGAAAGCTACACTAGAGCATATAAAGCAATATTAGATCAATTAGGAATTCCTTGTATAGTAGCTGGTGGAGGATACAAAGTATCAGACATTCAAACAGAAAATCATGCTTGGAATTATGTACAAATTGGTGGAAAATGGTATGGAGTTGATGTTACTCATGATGATGATGAAATACCAACTAAACAAAGCCGTAGATATTTTATGGTAGGGTCTGCTGAATTATTTGATCGTCGTATTGAATCAGGAATTTTCTCACAATCAATGTTTGAATTTAAATATCCAACTCTAGCAACATCATCTTTACAAGAAATTGAGGAAGAATATGATGATGGATTATTTAAAGTAAAAGTAATTACATCAGATTATATAGAAGAAGGTGAACATGCAGGAAGTGATAAAGGTGAAGTCTTAGAAGATACATTTAGAGTATGGGTTAGCTATAATAATAAGAACTACACAGAAAATGAAGCAGATAGAAGATATATGTTAGCTCGTTATGCTACATATGATGAAGAAGAAGGAGCATGGAAATATACAAATTGGGGATATATAACTCCAAAAATATATCCTGCACTTCAGGAATCAAGAAATGACGAACTTGGAGGATATATTGATTTTAAATTACCTCAAGTTCAATTAGTTCAATTTGCAGTTACAGATGTAGGACCTAAGACAAATGAAGAAGGAGTTCCAGAAATTGGAGAATTGTATTATAAAGGAGATCCTTCATTCTTAACAGAAAGAACAAAAGAATTTATAAATAATACAGGTAATGTTTATAAAGCACCACCTTATATTAAAAAAGCTACTCCACCTCAAAACGTAAAATTAGGATTTGAAAGCACATATAGAGTAAAAATAGAATATGATGATTATTTTGAAGCAACAGATGGAGGAACAGGAACAATTGAAATTACTGATGTATATAAACCAGATATGACAACAAGAAATGATTTAATTGCTTCATCAAAAATTAGCAATGTTGAATATCACTTAGGAACTTCAAGTTCAGACAAAGCCTGGGTTGAATTTGATTTCACACCTAGTGCACAATTCTCAGCAAATGAAGTAGCATATGATATAACATGGAAAGGCGTTGTAGGTCACGAGAGTAAAAAAGCACCAATACCAGCAAATTATGCTGTTGGAAATAAGTGCGATTTCTGTAGCTTAAGTGGTCAAGGAATTGATTGTAATGTATTTGCACAACCTGAATTAATGGATACATCAAATATATCTGCAAGTCAATGGAAAACAAAAGATGATGAAGGTAATGAAGTAAATTTACCTGATGAACTTGCTAATGCTGATTTATCTCAATTATCACACAGATTAACATTAACAACGACAACAATAGCTGATGATGAAAGCTTAGACATGGTTAATATGGTAGATGATATAAAGAATGGAAAAGCAAAAACAGAATCATATAACATAAGAATGCAGTTATGTAAAAAACAAGTTGTTAATACAGGAAATTCAGTTAGAATAAGACTTGGATTCCCAGAAGGAACAACTTATGAAGATTATTTATCAGGAAGAAGAGAATTTAAAGTATATCATTATTCATATGATAAATTAGGAAATATAACTGGATATAATCCAATTGACGTTGAAGTTGTTCCACAAGGATTAATATTATATGTAGATTCATTTAGTCCATTCACTATAGCTGGAATTGAAGTGCCAGAAGGAGAACAATCTGCAAAAGCTGAAGCAGCAAAACAAAAAGTACTTATGCTATCAAGCACAGAAGGCGGATATGTAACATGTGAAGATATTGAAACAGAAAAAATAAATATGGAAGACAAGACCGAAGTAACAATAACAATACATCCAGATGAAGGAAAAACAGTTGAAAGTGTTGCAATTGGAAATAGCGTAGTTCCATTAGCAGATATAACAGCTGAAGAAGATGGAACATTCACATTTAAAGTTAAAGCAGAAGATTTATCAGAAGGTACAACAGTTGTATATGTCAAATTAATGTCTGCTCTAATTGTTCAAGATGATATTGATCAAGGACACGGAGATCAAGTACAACAACCAGAAGAAGATAAATATATTGACAGGATTGATGAGGATGGAAACGGATATTGTGATTTACGTCCATCAACAGCAACAACAATTGAAACTTTGATAAATGAAAAATCAGTAGCAGGTGTTAAAATTGAAGTTTTAGATAAAAACGGAGATGTTATCACAGATACAAGTAAATTAGCTGGAACAGGAATGAAGATAAGAATGTCAAATGAACTAAATTCTGATCATGTATATACTACAACTGAAATTGTAGTTTCAGGTGATATAGATGGCGATGGATTAATGAATGCCCAAGATATTAAAAATTGGAGAATAGGAATATTATCAGAAACTCTTGAGGGAGCATATAAGATGGCAGCAGATTATAACAATGACGGAAAACAGGATGCAAATGATATGAAAAATATGAGAACAGATATATTAGTATCACTTTAATAAAATAAAACTTAATGGAAGGGAGAAGTAAAATGAAACTTACAATAAAAAAAGTTTTTGCAGTAATTTTTGCATTAATAATTGTTAGTATTTCTTGTAGTGTAAATGCGGTTGATGTAACAGTTGGAAGCCTTACAATTTCAGCACCTACAGAGGTAAATCAAGGTGAAGAATTTACAGTTACAGTTAATTTATCAAATTTCCAAACATCTGCATCTACAGTTACTGTTATAGGAAAGATAGATTACGAAAAAGATAAATTAGAATACATTTCAAATTCAATATCATCAAATACAGAAGAAGGTTGGGACGATATAAAAGCACTAGGAGAACAAAGCTTTAGAGAAAGCAATATGGCATTTATATTAGAAAATAGAACTCCTTCAAAAATAGGAGCTAATAGCAATTTGTTAACTCTAAAATTTAAAGCAAAAGCAGATATCGAAGGAAGTTCTACTATTACAGTAAATGTTAATTCTGTATCAGATGCTACTAATTTCAATGGAAATTCTACAACAATATCAATAACTAAAGAGCAAGTAAATCCTGACACTGATCCAGGACAACAACCAGGAGATGAACCTGGAACCCAACCAGGAGACGAACCAGGAACTCAACCGGAAACTCAACCAGAACAACAACCTGATAAAGATAATGGATCTAAAACTCCAGAGAAAGATAACACTACAAAGCCAGGAACATTACCAAAAACAGGAGTAAATTATGCTTTATGGGATGGAATTATAGTTTCAGCATTTATTGTAACAACGATATCTTGCGTATACGGAATAGTAAGATATAATAAAAAGACACAAGAATAACAATTAACAATATTATGGAAAAAGTTAGACGCCGAAAGGCGTTTAACTTTTTTTATATAATTAAATAAAGAGTACTTATTGATGTAAAATTAAAAATATTTATAAATAGTTAAAAAATTATAAAGAAATTTAAAGTTCAAAAATATATTCAAAGAGTTTTAAAATGGATGTTAATATTAAAGGAATATATTTACAGAATTAATAAAATATGCTATAATATAGGTGATATGTATAGAAAAGGGGGAGTTTTAGTGAAGAAAAATATGAAAAATAAAAAAACAAAATTACTGTGCATAGTAGTTATTTGTTTTATTTTATTGTTAATAGTATTTTTATCACCTAATAATATCGTAGAAAAAATAGGTGTTGTAGAACAAAGTGAACCTAAGAAAATGGAAGGAACATATTATATATTAGAAGATAGTGAAATGTGCAGTTATTTGTCAGATATTGAATATGACAAAGCACAATCATCAGTACAATGGGGAAGTATTACACTAGATAGCAATTTAGAGACACAGTATAACAATGGATTAATTACATTAAATATAGATGGAACGAAAACATACTTTTTAAAAGGTGTGTCTGCTCATGCTACATCAACAATGATATATGATATTAGTGGATATAATTATGATTATTTTAGTTCATATATTGGTGTAGATGAAAGCCGTGGAAAAAATGGTAATGGTGTTGTATTTTCTATATACACAAAAACTGGTGAAGAAGATTGGGTTTTGAAACAAAAATCTACAGTATTAAAAGGCGACAGCAATGCAATGCCTATAACGGTAGATATTAAAGGAGCAGATTATTTAAAATTATATTGTGATAACAATGGAAATAATGCTTCAGATCATGCTGTTTACGCAAATGCAAAATTATATAAAGATGGATATGTAGAAAAGGAACCAGAGAAAGTAGAATTTATCAAAACAGTAGCAGAATATGATGATACATTAAAAGCAGAATACGATGAAGTTTTAAACGCGCAATATGATAATGAAGCTCAAAAAAATCAAGCTTTACAACAAAAAATACAAGAAAATGAATTGACATTATTGCAAAGAAATTTTGTAAACAATGTTGGATATGATCTTTTACAAGCAATTGTAAATCAAAATGAAGATTATAAAACTGCTGTACAATGGTTAATGGAAAATGTAGAAAATCTTCGCTTATATGTATTAGGTGGAGAACCAGATGGTGGAAGTTATTATAATTCTATAAAAGAACTTTCTAGACTTTATAGTACATATAAAGACGATTTTGATGATGACACAGAAACAAAGAATCCTTGGTGTGAGGGTTTAACAAAGGGTGATGTATATAAGAAAATGGCAATAACCCTTTCTTTAACACATGCAACAAAAGTTGGGTATTGGGCACAAATAGACCATCCAAGCAATAGATCAGATTCTGTAAATCGTTATAAAATATATAAGGATTTATATGATGGAGGAAAATTTATAGTAGCTAGAACTGTTGAAAAAAATGATGCAGGAGAAATAACTTCTATAAAACCAATATTAAATGACGATGGTACTCCAAAACAAGATCACACACCATGGTTTGAAGCTCTAACAGTTGAAGAAATGCGTTATGTAATGAATAACATTACAGACGATGAAGAACTTATATGGTTTAATGAATATACACAAGCAAGAATAGATCCAAATCCAGATCAAGCAGAAAAATATTTACAACCACATACTTATATAGCTTATGTATGGCCAAATTTTGACAACGAAATTTACCATACCAAAGACAACTATGAGTACTTTGATAAACTATTTGATGGTATATTTTCTAAATATAAAGTAACATATAGTTATCAGGAAGAAGATACTGGTAAAGTATATAAAGCATGGATGAGTATGAGAAATCAATGGGGAACAGGAGCTGTTTGTGGTGGTATATCTAAATTAGGTTGCCATATTCGTGCAGCTCATGGAACACCAGCATCAGTTGTAGGTCAACCAGGACACGCAGCAATAATTTATTATAGAAAAGATAAAAACGGAAAAGGATATTGGTCACTTGACAATGATGTTTCAGGCTGGGCTCAAACAGGAAAATCAGAAAAAATGGGAACTAGAATGCCACTTGGTTGGGGAAGTGATAGTTATGTTGATGGCTATGCTGGAACTTATATGATGTTATCACAAGAGGCTATAAATGATTATGAACATTATGAAGAATCTGAAAAAATAAATATGACAGCAGAATTATACAATGGAGATTTAAAAAAGCAAGAAGAAATATATAGAGAAGCATTAAAGGTACAAAAAATCAATATTGATGCATGGTGGGGATTAATAAATGTATACAAAGCAGATGAAAGTAGAACAGATGCAGAATATTACGAACTAGCAGAAGAATTAGGAAATGCATTAATGCCATTCCCATTACCTATGAAAAATTTATTAGACCAAATACAACCAGAAATTACAGAAGTAGAATATTCATTTAAATTTACATTATTAGAAACAAAATTGTTAAATGATGCAAAAAATTTAAAAGATACAGATACTGATAAAGTTTACCAACCATCAATTGCAAGAATTGTAGCTAACTACTTACTTGGTCAAATGGATACATCATTAGCTACCTTCTCATTTGATGGAAAAGATGCAGGAAAAATTATATTAGCAAGTCGTTTCGATAATAATGGTGTTCATTGGGATTATAGCTTAGATGGAAAAAATAAATGGGAAGAAGTAACTTTTGAACCAGATGAACCACACAAGATTCAACTATCAAAGAGCGAAATACAAAGTATTACAGCTGAAAATGACATTTATATCCATATATATGGAACGGATTATAGTGATGCCAATGTATATAAAATAGACATTGAAGAACAAAGTATATTAGATAACTTATATGCTAATGACTTAGAAAATGCCGTTATGGGTGTTGATGTAAATACAGAGTGGCGTTATAGTGAAAACGATAACTGGACTTCATATAGAATATCTTCACCAGATTTATCAGGTGACAAGAAAGTACAAGTAAGGCAAGCAGCAACAGGCACAAAATTAGCAAGTCCAGCATCAGACGAGTTTGAATTTACAGAAGACAATCAAACAGAGACAAGAAGATATATTAGAATTTCAGATTTATCAATTAAGGGATATCCAGAGAATGAGAATAATGAAGGATATTCAAGTCAATCAGTTGATAGTAAAAGACCATTTTATGCGCCAAATGCGATTGATGGAAACTTATATACAATGTGGCATACAGACTTTAGATATAATGTTATAGAACAAGGAAAAAAACCATATATTACTGTAGAATTAAATACACCAAGATATGTATCAGCATTAGAATTTATACAAAGAAAATATAAACCAGATGATCCAGACTATATAAAAAATGCAACAGTTTATGTAAGCATGAATGGCACAGATTGGACAGAAGCTGGAAAAATTAGCGATTGTCCAATGAATACTGAATTAAGAAATATTACATTTGATGAAAGTGTTGAAGCAAAATATGTAAAAGTAGAATTAGAAACATATAATATGTTTGCATCAATAGCAATGTTAAATTTATTTGAAGATACAACAAAAATAGATAAAACAATACCAACTGCAGGAATTTACTATAGTACACAAGAAAAAACAAGTAGTTATGTAATTGCAAGACTTGTTAACCCAAGTACAGAAATAACAATTACAAACAATTATGGAAATGATACATATGTATTTGAAGAAAATGATAGTTTTACATTTACTTTTGAGGATAAAAATGGAAATAAAGGTAGTGCAACAGCTACAGTAGATTGGATTGATAAAGACACTCCAACAGTTGAAGTAGATTATAAGATCGATGAAGGCAGAAAATTAGCTATATTACTAGATACTATAAGTGAAGACGTATATTTACTAGATAAAAACGATAATAAAGTAAACTATATTGAAGTTGATGAAAATAAAAAAGTATCAAAGATTTCATACTTAGATTCTTCAGGTAATGTAGAAAAAATAGCAAAACTAGAAGAAAATAAAGGAATTCTAGAAATGACAGATATAACATATATTAACACAACAGGAAAAGTACCAGAAGTAGCAGCATATGTAACTATATTAAATACAAATAAAGTAGATTATCTTGACCAAAACGGAAATAGTATTACTCTAGAAGATGATGAAGAGTTAACGAAAGAGCAAAAACAAGCTATTTTAGGAACATTACAACAAGTACCATCTAATCCTTTAGAGTATACATTTGATGAGAGTGGAGAATATGAATTCAAATTCCTTGATAAGGCAAGTAACATAGCATTTAAGAGTATAAAGGCAGATTATCTTGAAGACAACAAGATGATGGTAAGTGATATAAATTATGATATCACAAGAATAACAAATCAAAATGTTAAAGCTACAATTAATCCATATATTATAGATATTGTAGATGGTGCAAGAAGTGCAGATGGTATGTGTGTAAAAACAGAAGCAGAAGTTGTTAATAATAATTCTTCAAATGAATATACATTTGACAAAAATCATGAATTTGAATTCCAATATAAAGATCCTTTAGATGAGGATAGTGCAGATGTAAAGAAACATAAAGCAAAAGTAAGTTGGATAGATAAAGAGGCTCCAGTAGCAACAATAGAATATAGTACAAAAGAAGCTACCGATGGACCAGTAACTGTAAAATTAGTAGATGAAAGTGAACCAATATTAATTACTAATAATAATACAAGTAGAGAATATACATTTACTAAAAATGGAAAATTTCCATTTAAAATTCAAGATGAAGCAGGAAATGCAGCAGAGATAGTTGCAGAAGTTGACTGGATCAATGAACAACAAGATAATCCAGATGAAAATATAACGGGAGATTTAGATAATGATGGCGAAATAACACCAACAGACCTTTTATTAATAAAAAGACATTTAGTAGCAGGAGAACAACAAGATTGGATCCTAACGGGAGATAGCTTTAAAGCAGCAGATATTAATAAAGATAATCAAGTAACATCAACAGACTTATTATTAATGAAGAGATTAGTATTAGAGCAAATGGATACACAGTAATATTTTTAAAACACAATATGTAAATAATATAGATAAAGGAGAAAGGGATATGAACAATAGTATAAAGTGTAAAAATATAATTTGTATATTACTAATTGCAATGTTATTAGTTTTTACAACGAATGCATATGCAGTAAGCGATAGTTTCAAAACAACTTTGACTGTAAATAAAGCACAGGCAAAAAGAGGAGAAGAAATTACAGTTACTATTGCATTAAGTGATATTGCTATTGAAAGTGGTGAAAAAGGAATTGGTGCTTATACAGCTAGTATAGATTTTGACACTTCTGTATTAGAATATGTATCAACAAATGGTACAGATAAATGGGATAAACCATTTTATCAAAACATGAAAATAGCAGGAACTACTGGGGATGGCAAAGTTGTAAATACAGCACAAAATATTGGAACTATTACTTTTAAAGTAAAAGACAATGCAGGATTAGGAGAAACTACAATTAAATTACTTAATTTCTCTGGATCAACTGCTGAATCTGATGTAAAAGCTGCAGACACTTCTGTTAAAATAACAATATTAAGCAATGATACTGGAACTGGAAGCGGTTCTGGAGACCAAGGTGGAGCTGGTACTGGAGCTGGTACTGGTACAGGAAGTGGAAGTATTCCAAACGGTGGAACCGGAGGAAGTGGAAATGGTTCTAATTTAGGTGGTACTAATAAAGGAGATACTGTTCAAGGAAAACTACCTAAGACTGGTGATTCAAGTATGTATATATTTATACTAGTTGGCGGATGTGCTTTGGTAGCAATAACATCTTATATTAAAATAAAGTCAATTAATAAATAAAAAAACAAATATAAAAATAACTGGAATTTAGTAAAACTAAGTTCTAGTTATTTTTTTATATAACGGTATATTCTCTCTGGTTGGTATGTTTTTAAAACCACACCAGATATATTAGCTTTCCATCCAGAAGGGAAAGGAATTGAAGGAAAACTATTTGCAATATTTTTTGCACGGTTATAATAAGAAGAAGTTTTATCCATTCCACCTGTAACTAAATCTACACCATCTGGATTTACCATTGGCAAAATATATATAGAAAAATTATTAAATATATAATTTGTACTATAACCATAGATATATCCATTATCTACGAATGATCTTGAAAAATTCTCAATAAACTTCATAAGTAGAGGACTTGTAATCCACTCGTTAGCATGGAAAGAAGCATTATAAAATACTTCTTTAGAACCATATCCAATTCTAATATAAGGAAGGTTTTTTCCCATAACACTATTACCAATAGAACCTATTTGTAAGAAAGGATATATTCTACTTAAAGAATATATATTCATTTGTAATATATTATAAGTATAACTTATATTTGTAGGAACTATATTACCAAAGGGAACTATAATTTCTTGACCAATATATAAGCTATCTGGGTTAATATTAGGATTGGCATATAATATTCTATTAATTGTTGTAGAAAACAATTGTGCTATAGAATATAAAGTATCGCCACTCTTAATAGTATAACTACTATAACCGTAAATATATGGATATAGAGCGTTCCATGTGTTAGTACCTACAATTCCATCGACTGTAAGTCCAAAATTTTTTTGAAACATTTTAACGGAATTTTCAGTATTTTTACCGAAAATGCCATCTATATTTCCAGCATATAATCCTAATTTTTTTAGTATACTTTGCAACAATTCAACCATAGGTCCAGTTGAACCCAATCTCAAAACTTCCATAAAAAAACGAATCCTTTCTATATTTTAGATAACAATGTTCGAAAATTTATATATGGGGTAGATTATTTAACTACCCCATAGTATATTAATCATCATAACAGCAAGAAGATTTCTTGTTACAAAATAGACATATTAATAATTCTATAGCACTTATTAAAAATGATACTAAGAAAAATGCTACAGCGCCTATTAAAAGTGCAACAGGGACAGATAGAGTCGTTAAACTAGTTATAGCTAATGCAAATATACTAGTAATTATTGCACCAATAGAACTAGTAACAAAGAATGATGAATTGATACAATCACAAATGCCTTTCTTGCAGAAAACTCCTGCTATAATTATACCAACTAATCCTAAAATACCTAATATTAATGTTATATATATTAAAGCAGCTATGGTAGTTACAAGCCCTGCGTAAAATACACCAGCAATACCAACAGCAGCTATTACACTTGAGATAATATTAAATATACATGAACAACTATTACTTTTTTCCTTATACATATTATTCCCTCCTTACGCTATATAATATGACTAAATATAAAAATTGTGATTAATGATTGTATTTATTGAAATTTATGATAAAATGAATATATGTTGAAAAACAAGGGGATGTATAAATACATGAAAAACTTAAAAGAAATAAGGAAGATAAGAAGAAATAATGCTAGACTATATCCAATATATAAAATGTTTTCATGGGATTTACTATTTTTTTATTCAATAGAATTCTTATTCTATACAATAACTAAGAAAGTAACAGCATCAGAAATACTAGTAATAAATGGCTTTTACTTAATATTTAGAATAATAATGCAAATACCAGCAGTTGCGATTACTGATTTCTTAGGAAAGAGTAAAAGTATTATATTAGGAAATATATTATTAATTATATATATGCTTGTATTAATATCTTGTCCTGGTATAATCAGTATAATAATAGCAGATTTAATATTTTCCTTAGGTTATGACATAAAAACAATTGCAGAGTCTAATTTATTATATGATTCTGTGGCAACAAGAGGGGGAGAAGGATTATATTCAAAATTGGATGCACGAGGTGGAAGTTGGTATTATATATTAGATGGAATAGCTTCTCTAGTATCAGGATACTTATTTGTAATTAATAATTATTTACCAATGTTTATATGCTTAGGATTCATTATTGCTTCAACAATAATATCATTTGGATTTAAAGACATATATGAAGAAAGAGAAGATAAAAAAGAAGAAATAGGTCTATTGAATACATTAAATAGCTATGGAAAAAACTTAAAAGCCTCATTTAAGTTTATACTAAGATCAAGAAGAATGAAAGCTTTCATATTATTTCAAATAGTATTTTATAGTGTAATTGAAATTGTTGAAACGTATTCAAGTGATTTATTAATAGATATAGGAATACATGAAGAACAATTTTCTATGATATTTGCAGTTCTAACTCTAATTGGCGGAATTTCACTTTCATTAAAAAGACCTATAGAGAAGATATTAAAAAATAGAACATTAGCATTTATATCTTTAATGTATATAGGAGCATGTATAGTAGTAGGTATAACATCAAGTTTATGGAAAAATGAATCAATTATACCAATTGTGCTAATAATGTATGCTATTCAAAGAATAAATACTTCAATATGGTATATATTAGAATACAAATATTTGAAAAACTTTACAACTGAGAGTATGAGGAATAAAATAACATTTACATATGAATTTATTGGCGGAATAGCTGCAAGTATTTTTTCAGTTTTAGGTGGATTACTATTAAATATATTAACAGTTGAAAATGCTTTCTTGGTAGTGGGATTAATTGCATTTGTGAGTATGATAATTGCGTTAAGTTATATGAGTACAAGATTTGGATTAAGACCAGAAGAATATAGAAAAGAAGATATAGAATTTGAAACTATTACTAAATAAAAAAGTCTAGACTTTTGAATTTTATTATGTTATAATTCTATCGGCTATGATATAAAGAAGTATCAGGTTTAAAAAATTACTAAATTATTTTTCAAAGTTGAAAGGAAGGAATGATAAAATGGAATTAAAAGGATCAAAAACAGAACAAAATTTAATGACAGCTTTTGCTGGAGAATCACAAGCTAGAAATAAATACACATATTTTGCAAGCAAAGCAAAAAAAGAAGGATATGAGCAAATAGCTTCTATATTTTTAGAGACAGCTGACAATGAAAAGGAACATGCAAAAATATGGTTTAAATTATTAAATGGAGGAGATATCCCAACAACTACAGAAAATTTAAAAGCAGCTGCAACAGGTGAAAATTATGAATGGACAGATATGTATGATGAATTTGCAAAAACTGCTAAAGAAGAAGGATTTGATAAAATTGCATATTTATTTGAGGCAGTTGGAAAAATAGAAAAAGAACATGAAGAGAGATACTTAAAACTATTAGAAAATGTTGAAGATGGATTAGTATTCTCTAAAGACGGAGATAAAATCTGGAAATGCAGAAACTGTGGACATATTTGCATAGGAAAAGAAGCACCAAAAGTTTGCCCAGTATGTAATCATCCACAAGCATACTTCGAAATAAAAGCTGAAAATTATTAATATTATTAAATTATAAAATATACGAACAACCTATGGTTGTTCGTATATTTTATAATTTCACATAAATATAATTGATTTATAATTTAATATATTATAGAATATATTAAATTGAAAGAAGGTATATTATGAAAGATATTACAGTTAAAGACATTATTAATGTATGTCGTGGGAAATTGATTTGTGGAAATGAAAATGCAATCTTAAATAATGTAGAAAAAGATACAAAACTTATTAAAAACGGAGATACATATATAGGAATAAAAGGTGAAAACGTTGATGGAAATACATTATATGAAAAAGCATTTGAGAACGGAGCGGAAATATGTATAATTTCAGGGATAGAGGCTAAAAAAATCGAAGGAAAGACTATTATACAGGTAGAAGATTCTATTAAAGCATTGCAACAACTTGCAGAATATAAAAGAAGTTTATACAATATACCGGTAATCGCTGTAACAGGTAGTGTTGGTAAAACTACAACAAAAGATATTATTGCAAGTGTAATGTCTCAAAAATACAAAGTATTAAAAACTAGTGGAAATATGAACAATCATATAGGATTGCCAATGACAATCTTAAAATTAAAAGATCATGAGGCATTAGTAGTTGAGATGGGAATGAACCACTTTGGGGAAATAAGTGTACTAACAAATATTGCACAGCCAACAATGTGTGTAATAAGTAATATTGGAACTTCTCATATTGAAAGCTTAGGATCAAGAGAAAATATTTTAAAAGCAAAATTGGAAATATTAGAAGGTATGGGTGAAAATCAGCCAATAGCTGTAAACAATGATAATGATTTATTGAATGACTGGGCAAAATTAAATAAACAAAATAAAAACGTAATTACATATGGAATAACAAATAAAAGTGATGTCATGGCAAAGGATATAAAGTCATTCAAAGATAAGAGTATTTTTACATTAGTAGTTAATTCAAAAGAATATGAGATTGAAGTCCCTGTTGGAGGCAAGCATTTTGTATATAATGCATTATGCGCAATATGTGTTGGAATTGAGAATAATATAGAAATGAAAAAAATTATTGAAGGAGTAAGAAATACAGAACTTACGAAAAGAAGAATGGAAGTAATAAAAAATGAAATTGGAGCTACAATCATAAATGATACATATAATGCTAGTTATGATTCTGTAAAAGCAGCATTAGAGTATTTAAATAGTGTGGAGGCAAAAAGAAGAATTGCAATTTTAGGAGATATGTTAGCACTAGGAAAGTATGAGAAAGAATTACATGAAAAAGTAGGGGAAGAAGTAATAAAAAATAAAATTGATATACTGATAACCGTAGGAAAGGCATCTAGTAATATTGTAAAGAGAGTATTAGAATTAAATAGAAATGCCAATATGAAAATATATGAATGCAAATCAAACGAAGAAGCAATAGAAATTGCAAATGGAGAATTAAGAGAAGGAGATATAGTATTAGTAAAAGCATCAAACGCTATGAATTTTAATGAAATAGTCAAAGGTATTGAAAAATGAACAAAAATTGTGTATAATATTCATTGTTAAAAAAGATAAAGGAGAGTTTTTATGTTTCAAAAACTAGAAGATGTTGAAAAAAGATATGATGATTTGACACAAAAAATAAGTGATCCAGAAGTTATTGCGCAGAATAAAGAGTGGCAAAAAATGATGAAAGAACACTCTGATTTAGCACCAATAGTAGAAAAATATAGGGAATACAAAAAAATAGAGCAAAGTATAAAAGACAATGAAGAAATGTTAGCAGATCCAGAACTAAAGGAATTAGCTCAAGAAGAAATTAAAATAGCCAGAGAAAAATTACCAAAGATTGAAGAAGAAATAAAAATTTTATTAATACCAAAAGATCCAGATGATGATAAGAGTACGATTTGCGAAATTAGAGCAGGAACAGGTGGAGAAGAGGCAGCACTATTTGCAGGAGAATTATTTAGAATGTATTCAATGTATGCAGAAAGAAAACATTGGAAGCTAGAAGTTTTAAATGAAAATGCTACAGAATTAGGTGGATATAAAGAAATAACATTTATGATTTCAGGAAAAGGTGTATACAGTAGAATGAAATTTGAAAGTGGAGCTCATAGAGTTCAAAGAGTTCCAGAAACAGAGAGTAATGGTAGAATTCAAACCTCAGCTGCAACAGTAGCAGTACTTCCAGTTGTAGAAGATGTGCAAATAGAAATTAATCCAGCAGATATAAAGATGGAAGTATTTAGGGCTTCTGGAGCAGGAGGACAACATATTAATAAAACTTCATCAGCTGTTAGATTAATACACATTCCAACAGGTATTGTTGCAGAATGTCAAACAGAGCGTTCACAAGTACAAAATAGAGAATATGCCATGAGATTATTAAAATCAAGGCTATATGAAATTGAAAAGGCAAAGCAAGATGAAGAATTAACAAGTACAAGAAGAAGTCAAGTAGGTTCAGGAGATAGAAGCGAAAAAATAAGAACATATAACTATCCACAAGGAAGAATAACTGATCATAGGATAGGTATGAGTATTTATCAAATGGAAGATTTCTTAAATGGAAATTTAGACGCAATGATAGATGCTTTAATCACAGCAGATACAGCTGAAAAATTAAAAGGTGAACAAGAGTAATAATGTAACTTTTAAATATATAATATTTGATTATTTGCTTAAAATATGATATAATGTATAAAGAATGAGTAGCAATACTCATAAATGGCAGTTGCCAATAAACAAAAGGAGGAAAAGACTATGACGATTGTCAAAGCCAAGAATAGTGATGAGCTATTAGACCAACTGAAGAAATTCAGCGAACGGGGGGATTCCAAATGGGGGTTCCTACACAAGAGATTAATTAACACCTTAAGGTTATGGTACGAACATGGCACAGATGAGCAGGATGGCACAAATTGGATAAAAATTCCAAGGAGCGAAAGTCATGATGCGGCTGTGATACGTTATTCGGACGATGAAGGTTCCGGTTACTTAAGATTATTAGAAATCGAAACTTTGGAATTCAAATTACTTGGACTTAAGGAAATACGTGAAATTGATAAGTTCGTTGTGGAACTCGCGCAATGAAAAAGCTGGTGAAAGTATGATAGTTCAAAAAAGGATGAAGTAAGCAATTGTAATTGCTTACTTCTTTCCCTTTATATATAGTTTATATATTACTATTGACAAAATTCGAGGGATAAAATATACTAAAATAACTAAATTACTAAAGAAAATAAAAAACAATCAGTAACAAATTTTTTCGCGTCTTTGAAAGGAATGAGATTAGATATGAGCGATATAATAGATGAATTAAATGATAAACAAAAAGAAGCAGTACTTACTACAGAAGGACCATGTTTAATAATTGCAGGTGCGGGAAGTGGTAAGACAAAGGTATTAACACATAAAATAGCATATTTGATAAAAGAAAAAAATGTTTTGCCATGGAATATATTAGCTATAACATTTACAAATAAGGCAGCTAATGAAATGAAAGTAAGAACAGAAAATTTAATAGGAAATACGTCAAATGATATATGGATAGGTACTTTTCATTCTATTTGTGTAAAAATATTAAGAAAATTTATAGATAGAATAGGATACGATACCTCATTTACAATATTAGATACTTCAGACCAGAAAAGCTTAGTAAAGGACTGCTTAAAATACTTAAATATTGATGATAAGTTATTTAATGATAGAAGTGTAATGTACGAAATAAGTAATGCTAAAAATGAGATGTTAGAACCAGATGACTATGCAAGCAGAACAATTGGTGATTTTAGAAAAGAAACAATATCACACATATATGAGTTATATCAAAAAAGATTAAAAGAAAATAATGCTTTAGATTTTGATGATATTATAAATCTAACAATAAAAATACTTATGCAAGAGCCAGAGGTATTAGAATATTATGCAAATAAATTCAAATACATATTAGTAGATGAATATCAAGATACAAATAAAGCACAATTTACTTTAATAACACTACTTGCAGCAACTCATGGGAATATTACTGTTGTTGGAGATAATGATCAAGGAATATACTCTTTTAGAGGTGCGGATATATCAAATATTCTAAATTTTGAAAAAGACTTTTTAGGAACTAAAATTATAAAATTAGAGCAAAATTACAGATGTACCAAAAGTATATTAAATGTTGCAAATGCAGTTATAAAAAATAACCCAACAAAATATAAAAAAGAATTATGGACTGAAAATGAGGAAGGAACATTAGTTACAGGATATAGAGCAGATAATGAGTATGATGAAGCAAGATACATTGTAAATCAAATTGAGCATTTACAGTACCAAGATAAATTTAAATATTCGGATTTTACCATACTATATAGAATGAATGCACAATCACGTAGTATAGAGGAAATCTTAAATCGAGAAGGCATACCATATAAAATCATAGGAGGACTTAAATTCTATGAAAGAAAAGAAATCAAAGATGCAATAGCGTATTTAAGGCTTATACATAATCAAAATGATAATATGAGTTTAAAAAGAATAATAAATGAGCCTAAAAGGGGTATTGGAAAAACAAGTTTAGATAAAGTACAAGAACTTTCAGAACAAACGGGAAAGTCAATGTATGAAATAATTAAAAATTCGGAAGAATATGGTTTAAATAGAGTTTATGCAAATTCTAGGGATTTTGTGCAACAAATAGAAAGTTTAATTGTTAAAAAAGATGGACTACTTATTTCAGAACTTATAAAATTAATGTTAAATGTAACAGGATATTTACAAACACTAAAAAATGAAAAAACAATAGAATCACAGTCAAGAATAGAGAACTTAGACGAATTATTAACTGTTGCTATGGAATTTGAGAAAGAGTCAGCTGATAATACGCTTGCAGAATTTTTAGAGGGAATAACATTAGCGTCAGATGCAGACGAAGTCGATGAAAATCAAGATAAAGTTACATTGATGACTTTACATAGTGCTAAAGGGCTAGAGTTTCCAGTAGTGTTCTTAGTCGGAATGGAAGAAGGAATTTTCCCAGGATACAAGTCAATACAAGCAGAAGCGGAACTTGAAGAAGAAAGACGTTTATGTTATGTAGGGATGACTAGAGCAAAAGAACGTTTATTTCTAACATGTTCAAGAACAAGAACAATATTTGGATCTACGTCATGCAATTCGATATCAAGATTTATGAAAGAGATTCCTAAAAATATGTTAGAGGGATATGAAGATATCTTTGATTCATCACAAGAAAATAAAGTAGACGATATTGGGTATAATTGGGAATATGGAAGAAAAGCAAACAATGTTAGAACTTATAGTGTACAAACGTCAAGCAGTTCAACTGTAAAAATCAATTCAAATGGTCAAAGTTTTGGATTTAGAAGTGCAGAAAGCTTTTTAAACAATCTAAATAAAAAAGAATCTTCTACAAGTATAGATGTATCAAAGTATAAACCAGGTGCAAGGGTATATCATAAAAAATTTGGAGAAGGAACAATAAATTATATAGAACAAGAAGGAGACGATTATAAAGTAGACATACAATTTGAGAAAGCTGGGCATAAAAGATTAATGGCTAAATATGCAGGATTAGAAATTTTATAATTAAAATAAGGAAAAAGAAATAATGAATATTAGTAAGGGGATAACATATTGTTATCCCCTTGTGATATATTATAAAATTATTTTCAAATATATAAACGTATAAAAATTTAAAAATAGCAAATACTAAACAGAAAATAAAAAGAAAGGAATTGATAGAGATGGCAAATTTGAGTCAAATCGAACTTCAAAATTTAAGACATTTAATTGGAGCACATGAGACAACATACCAAAAACTAAACACATATGCAACACAAGCTGTAGATCCACAAATTAAGCAGATTTTTACAAAATCAGCACAAGATGCTTTAAATACAAAGCAAAAATTGATGACATTTTTAAATAATTAAGGAGGATATTTTAAATGGATGAGAAAACAATGGTAAATGACATTTTAACTGGAACTAAATCAGAGTTAACAACATATGAAGGAGTAATAACTGAAACTGATAATATGCAATTAAGAAGTACTATGCAACAAATTAGAAATAACTGTGAAAGCTTTCAATATGAACTATATAAAATAGCACAAAACAAAGGATATTATAAACCAGCAGAACAAGCAACACAACAAGAAATAACACAAGTAAAAAATGAATTAGGACAATAATGTTTCACATTTAGAAAAGGTATAATATTGGTTGATAATGAACGATTGTTAAACAATGTTTCACAGATTATTAGAAATAATTCTTAGACCGTGGGATTGAGACTTTACTTAAAGAGAAAGTAATGATAGATCTTATCCCATTGTCTAGAATTCTTAAAAATTGTAACATCATAAACTCTTAGCGGTTTGACAAATACCATATATTGGTGTAAAATACTTATATTATAAAGGAGGATTTTATGCCCAATAATAAAAGAACAATAGAGAATATTTTGGTAAAAAACAAAATATATCTAGCAATTATAGCAATCATACTTATTATATTGTGTATTCAAAATATATACTTCATAATACCATCAATAATAGTTTTTTCATTAATAATGATATATACATATTGGACTGATAACAAAAAGACTACAGAAATAACGCAACATATAGAGGAATTAACTTTTAGTATAGACTCAACGGCAAGAAATGCTTTAGTCAATTCACCATTCCCACTAGCAATTGTAGAAACAGATGGAAATATAGTTTGGAAGAGTATAAGCTTTGTGAATGAATTTGGAAATGTAGATATTAAGAATATATTAGATAATTTAGTTAAAGAAATAAAGACAGAAATAGAAACAAAAGGATTAGAAACTTCAATAGACATGCAGATAAAAATTGGAAAGAGAGATTATAAAATAGTTGGGGCATGTTTAAGAAAAAAGCAAAAAGGCATTAAGAAAAGAACTGAATACATGGTAGAATTGTATTTTATTGATAATACGGAAGCTATTAAGATTAATAAAAAATATGAAGGATCAAAATCATGTATTGGAATTATATCTATAGATAATTATGAAGAAACAATGAAAGCCATATCAACAGAAGAAAAGCCACAAATATTAGCAAAATTAGAGAGAAGTATATACAAATGGGCAGAAGATACAAAAGGAGTTGTAATAAAAAGCGATAGCGCTGATTATGTACTTGTATTTGAGCAAAAATATTTAGAAAAAATAAAAGAAAATAAATTCGATATCTTAGACACTGCAAAAGACATTGAAATTAACGGACCTCTACAAATAACTTTAAGTATAGCAATATCTGGGGATGGAAAAAACAATTATGAAAAATATAAAACAGCATTAGCAACTTTAGATATAGCACTTGGAAGAGGTGGAGATCAAGCTGTAATTAGAACTGACGAAAAATATAGTTTCTTTGGTGGTAGAAGTGTTGAAGTAGAGAAAAGATCAAAAGTTAAAGCGAGAATGGTTGCACATGCTTTAGAGGATCTTATGTTGGAGTCAGATAATATAATAGTAATGGGACATGCAAATGGAGATATAGATTCAATAGGCTCAAGCATAGGAATATATAAATTTGCAAAAAGTATAGGGAAAACAGCTAAAATAGTAAATAGTAACTATGGATTAACATTACAAGATTTTATGGAAGAAGTTAAGAAAGAAGAAGAATACAATAATGCTATAATTGACAAGACACAAGCAATAGCAGAGATTACAGAAGATACATTATTGGTTGTTGTCGATACTAATAAGAAAAATTATGTTGAAGTTCCAGAATTATTAGATAAAACAAATAAAATTGTTGTAATAGATCATCATAGAAGAAGTACGGATTATATAGAAAATGCGACTTTAAGTTTCCACGAAGTGTATGCATCTTCTGCATCTGAATTAGTAACAGAGTTATTACAATATACATCTGAAGAAACAAATCTTACTACTTTTGAAGCAGAAAGCTTATATGGTGGAATAATGGTAGATACTAAGAACTTTACTTTTAAGACTGGAGTAAGAACATTTGAAGCAGCAGCATATTTGAGAAAAAATAATGTAGATATTTTAAAAGTAAAAAAATGGTTCCAGAGTGATTTAGAAAGCTATAATTTAATTGCTGATATTGTAAAAAATGCTGAAATAGTAAGAGATACTATAGGAATTTCAATGTACAATATAGTTGGAGATAATGCTAATCTAATCTGCGCTAAATCTGCAGACGAACTATTAACAATAAACAATATTACAGCATCATTTGTATTAGGAATTCAAAAAGGTAAAGTATTTATTAGTGGACGTTCAATAGGAGATATTAATGTTCAATTAATATTAGAAAAATTAGGTGGCGGAGGACATATTGGTGTCGCAGGTGCACAATTAGAGAATGTTACATTAGAAGAAGCAAAGAAAATCTTACTTGAGAAAATAGATGAATATTTTGCAGAAGGAACTAATTAGTTATAAAAAAGTATTAGAATTAAAACATATAAGGGCGACCAATGGTCGTCCATGTTTCAAAGAAACTACTTATATAATGAAAGGAGAAATTATATGAAAGTCATATTAAATGCTGATATAAAAGGTGTTGGAAAAAAGAATGAAATAATAAATGCAAGTGATGGATATGCAAGAAATTTTTTATTTCCTAAGAATTTAGCTGTACCAGCAGATAATCAAAACATGAATATATTAAATGCAAAAAAAGCATCAGAAAAGCATAAAAGAGATTTAGAATGTGAAGAAGCCAAAAAAACACAAGAAAGGATGAAGACAATAGTGCTAAAAATAACAACTAAGGCAGGAGAAAATGGTAGAACTTTCGGCAGTATTACGTCAAAAGAGATTGCAGAGAATTTAGAAAAGCAATATAAAATAAAAATAGATAAAAAGAAAATAATAATGCCAGAGCAAATTAAGGCATTAGGAACATATATAATTGATGTAAAATTATTTGAAGGTGTAGTTGGAAAATTAACTGTATCTGTAACTGAGTAGTTTAAATAGTTCATAAGATTATTCAGTTCAATTTAAAAATTATATGAAAGATCAATAATCTTTCATTCTCCAGAGAAATTGCAAAATATAGATACTAAATAAAAAGAGAGGTAGAAAAAAATGCCAGTATCAAGAATTCCACCAAATGATGTAGAAGCAGAACAAGCTGTACTAGGAAGTATGCTAACAGATAAAGATGCTGTAAGTTCTGCAACAGAAATATTAAGCGAAAATGATTTTTATAGAGAAGATAATAAAGCAATATTTGAAGCAATGATAAATCTATATAGTAGAGGAGAGCCGATAGATATAATAACTGTAAAAGATGAATTATTATCTATTGGAAAATTTGATGTTGTTGGAGGAATAGAATATTTGGCGGATTTACCAGAAAAGGTACCTACAACAGCGAATGTAGATAAATACATAAAAATAGTAGAAGAGAAATCAATGCTAAGAGCATTGATAAAAACTTCAAATGAATTGATAACATTAGGATATGATGAAACTCAAGAAGTAGATTCTGTTATGGATAAAGCAGAGAAAAAAATTTTTGATCTTATGCAAAACAGAAATCAAACAGGTTATGTAGCAATAAAGGATGTATTGGTAGATTCATTTGCACAATTGGAAAGATTATATAATCAAAAAGAGGGAATTACAGGTGTACCAACAGGATTTGCTGACTTAGATTTAAGAACGTCAGGATTTCATAATTCAGAACTAATTATATTAGCGGCAAGACCAGCTATGGGAAAAACTGCTTTTGCATTAAATATTGCAACAAATGTAGCAAAAGCTAATATACCTGTATTAATATTTAGTCTTGAAATGTCCAAGGAGCAATTAGTAAGTAGAGTTTTATCTAGTGAAGCACAGGTAGACAGTAATAAGCTAAGAACAGGTAAATTAGATGAAAATGACTGGGTAAAAATTGTAGATGCTTTAGGACCATTATCAGAGGCTGAAATGTACATAGACGATAAAGCAGGTATAACAATGACAGAAATAAGATCAAAGGCAATGAAACTAAAGTTAGAAAAGAATATAGGACTAATTATAATAGATTATTTACAATTAATACAAGGATCAGGAAGTAGAAAAAATGGAAGCCGTGAAAATGAGATTTCAGAAATAAGCCGTTCTTTAAAAATATTAGCAAAAGATTTAAATATACCAGTAATAGCTTTAGCACAATTATCAAGAGCATCAGAAAAACGTACAGAGCATAAACCGATGTTATCAGACCTACGTGAATCTGGTTCAATTGAACAAGATGCCGACATTGTCATGTTTTTATATAGAGATGATTACTATAATGAGGAAAGTCCAAACAAAGATATAACAGAAGTAATAATAGCTAAGAATAGAAGCGGATCAATAGGTACAGCACAGTTACGTTGGATGTCAAATTATACAAAATTTGCAAATCTAGAAAAATATCGAGATGAAGAATATTAAATAACTTTTGGGGACGAGAGTGAAGGTTCACCTAAAATAAAATGTCTGTGAACTTTTTTATTCTGTCCTCAAAATTTTAGGAGGAAATATGTTTAAAGACGATATTTTAGAAACAATAACTAGATATAATTTAATACAAAATGGTGATAAAATCGTTGTTGGACTATCAGGTGGTCCAGACTCAATATCATTAATAAATGTATTAGATGAAATAAGAAAAGACAATACAATAAATATAAGCTTTGATTTAGTAGCAGCACATGTTAATCATAATATAAGAGAAGAAGCAAAAGCAGATGAAGAATTTGTTGTAAATTATTGTAAGGAAAAAAATATACAAATTTATGTTTTAAGTATTGATATTCAAAAAAAGGCAAAAGAAGAAAAAAAAGGTACAGAAGAAACAGGAAGAGAAGTTAGATATAATTTTTTTGAAGAAGTATTAATAAAAACAAAATCAAATAAGATTGCTACAGCTCATACAGCAAATGATAATGCTGAAACGGTTATGATGAATATGATGAGAGGATGTGGAATTTCTGGACTTAAAGGAATAAGACCAGTAAGAAACAATAAATATATAAGACCACTTATAGATACAACAAGAGAAGAAATAGAAAAATATTGTGAAGAATATGATTTAAATCCTAGAATAGATAAGACGAATTTTGAAAATGATTATACAAGAAATAAAATAAGAAACTTATTAATACCGATGATAAAAGAAGAATTCAATCCAAATATAATAATGACCTTAAATAGATTATCAGATATTGTAGATGAAGAAAATGAATATTTAGATAATTGTACAAAACAAAAATATGAGGAGATATTAATAGAAGAAAGAGTAGGGAAACAAATAGTTTTAGATTTAAAATCTTTTAACAAACAAGATTTAGTTATAAAAAAAAGATTAATATTACATGCCATAAATATTTTTCAAGGAAACGTCCAAGGTATAGGGAAAGTACATATAGACGACATTATAAAATTGTGTGAAAAGAATTTGGGAAACAAATATTTAACGCCAAATAAAAATATAAAAATATTAGTTAAAGATAAAAAAGTCTATATTACCGTTCCGTAGCAAAAGCATTGATACAGGCAAGTTTCGACAAAAAAAGTTTTCTAAAAAGTATTGCAAATACGGATTTGTTGTGGTACGATAACATATAGATATATGTACTATAAAGTTATACTTATAACTTAAACGAGAAAGGAAGAAAAAAATGAAAAACAGAATACAAAGATTTGCTGGTTTAATAATAGTAGGAATAATTCTAGTAGTAATTGCCTCTGCAATAATTGACAGAGAAGATAAAAAACTAAGTTATTCAGAATTAATCAGTAAGATAGAATCATCTGAAGTTACAGAAGTCGAATTGTCAGCAGATGGAAAATCAGCATATGTAAAATTAAAAGGGGATGCACTTCAAAAAGAAGTAAATATTCCTAATATGGAAAGTTTTATGGATTATATAACAGATTACTTAAAAGAAGGAAATATTAAGTTAACTGGAAATTCAGAAAACATTCTCATAACAATTTTAGGTCTAATATCACCGTTTGGAATTATAATAATAGCTTTACTATTTTTATTCTTAACAATGAATGCAAATTCTCAGGGTGGAGCTTCAAAATCAGTAGGTTTTGGTAAAAGTAAAGCTAAGATGATGACTCCAGCAGATAAAAATAAAATAACATTTGCAGATGTTGCGGGTGTTGATGAGGAAAAAGAAGAATTAGAAGAAATAGTTGAATTTTTAAAGAACCCAGCTAAATTTACAAATATGGGAGCGAGAATTCCAAAAGGAGTACTTTTAGTAGGACAGCCAGGAACAGGAAAAACATTACTTGCAAAAGCAGTTGCTGGAGAGGCAGGAGTACCATTCTTTATAATAAGTGGTTCAGACTTTGTAGAAATGTTTGTTGGTGTAGGTGCTTCAAGAGTTAGAGACTTATTTGAACAAGCAAAGAGAAACTCACCATGTATCATATTCATAGATGAAATTGATGCAGTAGGTAGACAACGTGGTGCAGGACTTGGTGGAGGACACGATGAAAGAGAACAAACATTAAATCAACTATTAGTTGAAATGGATGGATTTTCACCAAATGAAGGCGTAATAGTTATGGCAGCAACAAATAGACCAGACATATTAGATAAAGCTTTATTAAGAGCAGGAAGATTTGATAGACAAATTGTAGTATCAGCACCAGATGTTTTAGCAAGAGAACAAATATTAGAAGTACATGCAAGAAAGAAAAGAATTGCAGAGGATGTAGATTTAAGAACTATAGCAAAAAACACAGCAGGTTTTGTTGGAGCAGATCTTGAGAATATTTTAAATGAAGCAGCTTTATTGGCAGCAAGGAGAAACTTAAAAGAAATTGGAATGGACGAAATCGAAGACGCTATGGTAAAAGTCACTATGGGTCCTGAGAAGAAAACTAGAGTTAGAAGTGAAAAAGAGAAGAAATTAGTTGCATACCATGAGGCAGGTCATGCTGTTGTAAGTAGATATTTACCAACTCAAGATAAAGTACATCAAATTTCAATAGTACCAAGAGGTATGGCTGGTGGATATACTATGTATAGACCAAGTGAAGATAAATCATTTATGTCTAAATCAGAAATGGAAGAAAACATAGTATCTCTATTAGGAGGAAGAGTTGCAGAACAATTGATATTAAATGATATATCAACAGGAGCAAGTAATGATATAGAGCGTGCATCAAAGATCGCAAGAGATATGGTTTCAAAATACGGTATGAGCGAGACTGTTGGAGCAATTATGTTTGGTGCAGGACAAGAAGAAGTATTTTTAGGAAGAGATTTTGCACAATCAAAAAATTTCTCAGAACAAACTGCAGCAGTTATAGATGCTGAAACAAAGAAAATTATAGACAAAGCATATAAAAGAGCTGAAGAAATCTTAAGTGAACATATAGATAAACTTCATAGAGTAGCAGGAATATTATTAGAAAAAGAAAAAATTGATGGAGAAGAATTTGCACAAATATTTGATGAATAAGGCAAAAATAGAGATGAAATTCTTATCACATAAACAAAATTAAAGGTAGACACACAGTCTACCTTTATTTTTTATAGGTATTGTTTTAATTTTGCTACTGTATTTTCTTGTAAAGTAACAAAATCATTTAATGTTTTTTTAATATTTGTCTCAACAGAAGGATTATTATTAAGAAGTCTTCTACCTTCAATAATTCCCATTGTATTTCCTTGAATTAATAATTCAGAAATCTTAGAAGGACTTTTATCATTCACTGTATTCATTTGAATTCCCATCCAAGTCATCATATCATCCTTAAAATTAAAATTTGCTGGAACTTCTCCATAATTATTATACAAGTCTGTTACACGAGTTAAGATATCTTCATATTGATTATACTGAGTACTTAATTCTCTTTTAAAACCTTCATCTGTAACTTTGTCTGACACATAAGAAAGTGCATTTATTCCCATTTGAGCACCTTTATGCAATTCCTTTAAAACTTTTAAATTAGGGTTATTATCCATAATTATCTCATTCCTTCCCAATGCTTTTATACAATATAAAAGCTACAATTGCTATTGCCTTTGAGATTTACTCGTTTTTACTTGTAAACTCAAAAACAGGCAAGAACAAATTGAAGAAAAAACTTTAATTTTCTTGTTTGTTCTATAGATATTATTTCCAATATATCATAATATATACAAAAAATAATTATAAAATTGAATGAGTTAAAAATCATTTTGTTCTTTTCTACTACCAAGGTTAGACAATATTTCTCTAGAAGATTTATTTGCAAGTTCAAATGTATCATTAATGAAAGTTTCATTTATACTATCTGAATAAGCATACTCTCTGACAAATGTAGAAAAAAAAGCATCTCCTGCACCTGAAGTATCCACAGCATCTATTAAAACTTTGGGTGTTTTATTAATAGTTTTAATAACTCCTTTGTCGCTGAAAACGAAAGTAGCACCTTGCTTTCCATGTGTTATCACAAGAAGATTTAGATTTAATAATTTAAAGAATTCTTTTTCAGATTGAACATTTAATCTCTCATATAACATATTAACTGTACTATCATTTAATTGCATGTAATTAGCATTTTTAAAAAAAGCAAATAAGTATTGGCGAGTAAAATGTTCAAAGTAACGAATATGACCTACATCAAGGCATACTTTTTTATTTTTAACATTATTTATGAACTCTAAATTAATAGGCATAAACTTATCTAATATAATAAAAACTTCTTTATCAGCTAATTCTTTAGGAAGTTGTGTAGGCATATTATTTGAAAAATTAAATGTTAGTTCATTTGTTATAGGAGAATACCATGAATGTAAGATATTGTTATCCTCAATCTTTTTATTTGGCATAATAATATTCATTATATTTGTTGGTTTATTTTCAATGATTACTCCATCAACGTTTACGCCTAGTCTTTTTAATGAATTAACAGCAATTTCACCTTCATAGTCATTTCCAACACTACCAAATGCATAACATTTTTCTCCCATAAGAGCTAAATTATAAAGGTCATTCCAGTTACAACCACCGCCATCTTGTTTTAATAAATTTAAATCACAGTCATAAATTTTATCTAAAATAATATCTCCATGTGAGATAAAGATTTTTTCCATAATAATACCTCTTAAACTAATTATATAGCTATTATATAATAGGAAAAGATAAATTTCAAATTACTATTGAAAAGTAAACATAAATAGTGTATAATAATAAAGTAAAAAAACAATAACAAATTGTGGAAATGAGGAAAGTATGAATATTAAAAGAATAATTAGAGGAGTACAGGATGATACACAATATTATTTACATGGGGGAATTTCAAGGGATATAGATCAAAAAAGAATAGAAAAGTATATTTCTATAATATATAGCGAAATATTAGAAGAAAATCGTAAACTATTTGGTACGACTATGATGATTAAAGGACCTAGAAAATCTAATGAATTAACTACTAATAGGGGCACACATCAATATAGAGCAGCAGGTATTGCTATGATTGCATCTGATAAATTGGGCTTAAATACAAAAATAGTAGAAACTGCAGGACAAAACCATGATTTAGGCCATACACCATATGGACATAGTGTCGAATGGTGGGAATCAGAAATATTAAAAGATATCGGAATGGGCTATAGATGCCATAATGCACTAGGAGTTAAAAGGTTAATGTATTCATCACAGATATATGATAAAATAATAAACAAAATCAAAGAATTCAATCCAGATTTATCACAAAATAAATTAGATAAAATAAGAAGAAGTTTATGGCTAATATTAGATCCAATGTTATGTCATAATGGAGAATCTTCAAAGAGAAAATTGATGGTTGAGCCTAATCTAAGAAAAACGGAAGCAGATTTTCAAGAAGATTTAGAAAAATGTTTTTACATAGAAGACTATGATAGAACATTAATACCGGGAACTGCGGAAGGAAGTTTATTTAAAATCGCTGATGTTATATCATACGTTGGACAAGACATGATAGACGGACTAAGAGAAGGAATAATAACAGATTTAGATTCAGAATATAAAGAAATGCTAGCAGAATTTGGAATATCATCTGATGAAATAGATTTAGCAATTGCAAAAAAGTCTTATGATGCAATTGCGAAAAAAATTGAAGTTGTAGCAACAAAAGATTTAATAGAAAATAGTACTAAAAGAACAGTGAAATTATCACCTAAAATGCTAGATATGATATGTAGATTAAAAGATAAGAATAATAAAGAAATAGTTGATAAAGTAGTAAGACCAACAGAAAATCAAAAATTCCCAAAAGCAATTAGAGAGTTATTTTATAGATTTTCTAATGTATTTTACCAAGTAGGTGATGAAGTTTTAGGTGAAATTATGTGTGGAAATATTGAGCAAATACAAAAAATACAAGAGAGATATAAAGATACACAATATTCAGGATTTATAAAATACTTATGCAATATGACAAAAGAAGACTATGATTTCACAGTAAAAATGGCAACAGATGCAACAATATATGCAACAAGGCAAGAATTAGAAGAAGCATTAAATGACGAACAACCTAAAGATGATAAATATAGTATGAGAAATCAAAGAATTGAAGAAATGAGAAAAGAGATATATGAGCAAAATTTAACAGACATGATAGAAGAAGACAAAAGGCAATATGTAGTTAAATATATTCAGAAAAGACAATATGGAGAATCGAGTGGAAATTTTGTCCCTATGAGCAAAAGAATAGGAATTGCAATAGGTTCTGATTATATAGGAACTTTAAATGATAGAGAATTTGTTGAATTATTGCAAAAATCAGGTTTATTAACACCTGAAGAATTTAATGATATTCATATAAAGTATAATCAATTATCAAAAGAAGAATTAGATATGGATACAAGACAAGATAAATGGAAAGAAGTAGCTGGAAATCAAAGAGCAGATTTACAAATAGGAGAATAGAAAAAGGACTGAGGTCCTTTTTTTGTTAGAGATGTTCACAATTGACTAAATTCATGATATACTAAATAGTGACAAAAAATTACTAAAATAGATAAGAAAGGAAAAAATACTATGCAATGGACAAGTGAACAAACACAGGCAATTAATGAAAGTGGAAGCAATATATTAGTTGCAGCTGCAGCAGGAAGTGGGAAGACAGCTGTATTAGTTGAAAGAATAATAAATAAAATAATCAATGAAAAGATAGACATAGATAAAATCTTAGTGGTTACTTTTACAAATCTAGCTGCTGCTCAAATGCGAGAGAGAATATTAGATACTATTTATAAGAAAATAGAAGAAAATCCAGAAGATACACATTTACAAAGACAGATTACATTATTGCCAAAAGCGAATATATGCACAATTGATTCATTTTGTCTAGATGTTGTAAAGAATAACTTTTTTGAATTAGATATTTCACCTAACTTTAGAATTGCAGATGAAGTTGAATTAAAGATTTTAAAACAAGAAGTCTTAGAAGAAATATTTGAAGAAAAATATGAACAGAGTGATGAAAAATTTTTAAAGCTTGTAAACACATATACTACCTATAAGGGAGACGAAAATTTAAAAAATATAGTATTGAAAATATATAATTATATTCAAAGTACACCTTTTCCACAAAGATGGTTAGATGAGCAGACGGAAAAATTTAATATAAAAGAAGATGTTGATTTTAGTGAGACTATTTGGGGAAAAGTGTTATATGAAAATGCAAAAGATGATATTTTAGATGCTATTTTAAAATCAAGAGATTTAAGAGATACAGCAGAAAACGAACCTGATATACCAAAAATATTTGAAAGACTTTCAGAAGACGTAAGAAAATTAGAAGAAGTATATAGTGCAAACAATTGGGAGGAACTATATAGAAATTTACAAAAATTATCATTTGATAGATGGTCAAAAGATAAAAATGTATCAGAAGACTTAAATGAGGAATTAAAGAGTAGAAGAGATGAAATAAAAGAGAGTATAGGAGATATTAAGAAAAATATAATAATTTATAATTCAGAAATGGCAATTCAAGATACGAGAGCTATGTATGATACTATGAAATTAATTGCAGAATTAGTAATGGAATATGAAAAAGCCTTTAAAGAAAAGAAAAAAGATAAAAATATAGTAGACTTTAGTGATGTTGAGCATTTTGCATTATCAATATTAATAAAAAATGATGAGCCTTCTGAAATAGCATTGAAATACCAGAAAAAATTTAATGAGATTGCAATAGACGAATATCAAGATAGTAATATGGTACAAGAATATATTTTAACAACTATTTCAAGGAAAAATAACATATTTATGGTTGGAGATGTAAAGCAGAGTATATATAAATTCAGACAAGCGAGACCAGAATTATTTCTAGAGAAATATAATTCATACAAAATGAAAGAAAATAAAGGAGAAAATGATAATTTAAAAATAAAATTATTCAAGAACTTTAGGAGTAGAGAAGAAGTTTTATCTTTAACGAACTTGCTTTTCCAAAATATAATGTCTAAAGAATTTGGAGAAATAGACTATAACGAAGAGGAATATCTAAATCTAGGAGATAAAGACTATCCTAGTGGTGAAGATTTACTACCAGAGTTACATATACTAGAAATGAATGAAGAAGAAAAAGATGAAAGAGAAGAAATTGAATATTCAGCAGAAGATCAGGAAGACGAAGATTATGAATCCCAAGAAGAAAATGAACCAATAGAAAATGTAGTAATAGAAGCAAAATTTGTTGCAAATAAAATAAAGCAGATGATTGATAATGGATATATGATTTGTGATAAAGATAAAAATTATAGAAAAGTAACTTATAGGGATTTTGCAATATTATTAAGAAGCACAAAGGATACTGCAAATATATTTGAAAAGGAACTAATAGCCTTAGATATACCTGTATTCTGCGATGCTACTTCAGAGTATTTAGACTCTTTTGAAATACAAGTAATAATGAATATATTAAGGGTTATTGATAATCCAGCAAGTGACATACCGCAAATTACAGTAATGAGAAGTCCAATAGCAAATTTTACAGACAATGAATTAATAGAAATTAGAAATAATGATAAAAATAAAACTTTTTATGAATCTATGAAGGATTACATAGATAATAAAGAGGCAAAGCAAGAAATTAAGAATAAATTAGAACATTACTTAAAAGAAATAGATACATGGAGAGAAAAATCAAAATATTTACCACTAGATGAATTGATATGGTCTATTTATATGAATACAGGATTTTATAATTATGTTAGTTTAATGCCTAATGGAGAATATAAAACTGCTAATTTAAAAATGTTATTTGAAAAAGCTAAACAGTATGAAAAAACTAGTTTTAAGGGATTATTTAATTTCATAAACTTTATAGACAAGCTTAAAATTACTAGTGGAGATATGAGTGGAGCTAAACTAATAGGCGAAAATGAAAATGTTGTAAGAATAATGAGTATTCATAAGAGCAAGGGACTTGAATTTCCAATAGTGTTTTTAAGCAGAATAAGCAAGAAATTTAATATTATGGAATTGAATAATGATGATATTTTATTACATAATGACTTGGGGTTGGGACCTAAATACATAGATACAGATTTAAATATAAAATTTAATACTTTAGCCAGAAAAGCAGTAGCTATTAAAACTAAACAAGAATTAGTAGCAGAAGAACTCAGAATACTGTATGTTGCACTAACAAGAGCAAAAGAAAAAATGATAATAACGGGAGTAGAAAAAAACATAGAAAAAAAATTGTCAGAAAAAAAACAATTACTAACCTGTTATGAAAAATATAATAAAGATAAAATAAGTAAAAACATTTTAAAAAAATACATGAGATATCTAGATTTCTTTGAATTAATCTATTTATATAATGAGAAAAAAATAGAAGAAATCTTAAAAGTACAAATTCACGATGTAGAAACAATTGGGAGCAAAGTCAATTTTGATTCTACTGTAAATGTTACAAATCAAAATTTATTAGAAGAGAAAAGCACAGAGCAATTTATAGAAAAACATTGTAACAATCTTACAGATGAAGAAATAAATAAATTAGAAAAACAATTAAACTGGAACTACGAATATATTGCATCAACAAAAATAATGACCAAAAGCTCTGTAAGCAAAATAAAGCAGATAAGCAATAAAGAAGAGGTAGAGGAGAAAATTTCTTTCGCAGAACCTAAATTCTTGAAAGATGAGATAGAAATATCATCTGCGAGAAAGGGTACATTGACACATTTAGTATTACAAAAATTGAATGAAAAAGAGAACTATACAATAGAAAAAATAATGCAATTAATAAATGATCTAATAAAAAAAGAAATTATTACTGAAAAAGAAGCTAAATATATTAATGTAAATAAAATATATACATTTACTAAATCTGATATATTTAATCAAATGAAAAGAGCAAAAAAAGTATTCAAAGAACAACCATTTTACATTAATATACCAGCAAATATGATTTATGATGAAAATATAGAAGAAGAAATTCTAGTACAAGGAATAGTAGACTTATATTATATAACAGAAGATGACAAAATAATTTTAGTTGATTACAAAACAGACTATGTGCCAAATAATAATGAGAACACACTAAGAGAAAAATATTATAAACAACTAGAATTATACGAAAAAGCGATCGAAGGGAATATGGGAAGGAAAGTTGATAATAAATACATTTATTCAACATACCTAGAAAAAATAATAGAATTGTGATATAATAATATAAATTCAATATATTAAAAGAAAGGAAAATACGATGTATCTAATTATAGGCTTAGGAAATCCAGAACCAGAATATTCAAATACAAAACATAATATGGGATTTGATACTATTAATTGCTTAGCAAACCAAGCAAAAATTGATATTACTAGATGTAAATTCAATGCTTTATATGGAAGCGGAAATATTGAAGATGAAAAAGTCATACTATTGAAACCGCAAACATATATGAACTTAAGTGGACAAGCAATAAGAGAATTTAAAAACTTTTACAAATTGTCACAAGATGAAATTATAGTAATATATGATGACATAGATCTTGAAAAAGGAAAAATTAGGATAAGAAAAAAGGGAAGTGCAGGGTCACATAATGGAATGAAATCTGTTATACAAGAACTTGCAACTGATGAATTTATAAGAATTAGGGTAGGGATTGGTAAACCTGAATTTAAGGGAGATTTAAGAAACTATGTATTAGAACCTATTTCAAAAGAGGAAAGACAGATTTTAGATGAAGGTATATATGACGCCAAAAGTGCAGTGATTGA
Source organism: uncultured Clostridia bacterium (assembly GCA_947626025.1). Classification (GTDB taxonomy): domain Bacteria; phylum Bacillota; class Clostridia; order TANB77; family CAG-508; genus CAKPSH01. The sequence goes on along the minus strand of CANQQQ010000010.1, from coordinate 7,290 downwards.
TATAATAAAAAACGGAATAGACCATGCCATGAATAAATATAACTAGACAAAGTGACAACATAGAAAGGATTATAAATATGAAAGAAATTTTAATAAGCAAAACTAACGAAGGAACTACAATAGCTTTATTAGAAAATGGCATATTGATAGAGAGATACGAAGATACAGAAAACAAAAACTATCTAGAAGAAAAAATTTACGTTGGTGTAGTAAAAGATATATTACCAGGAATGCAAGCAGCTTTCATAGATATAGGAGAAGAAAAAAATACATTTATACATTTAAAAGATCTTTTACCTAAAATTGATATAACAAAGGAAAAAGTAGATAATAATAAGACTATAAGTCAGGTTATAAAAAAAGGAGAAAAAGTATTAGTACAAGTAAAAAGAGATGCTACAAAAATCAAAGGAGCAAAAGTATCAACTCATATTAGTTTAGCTAATAGATTTACAGTATTAATGCCAGAAACAGAAATTATAACAGTTTCACAAAAAATAGAAGACGAGGCTGAAAGAAAAAGATTAATAGATATAGTAAAAGCAATTCTTCCAAAGAATTATGGAGCAATAATAAGAACTTCTAGCATAGGAAAAAACGAGAAAGAACTAAGAGAAGATTTAGAAGAATCTATAAACAAATGGAAGAATATAAAACAAAAAGCAGATACTGCAAAAGTTGTACCAATATTAATAGATGCAGGTAATAGTTTTATAAAGAAAATGATTATAGACCTAATTGATAAAGACATAACTAGAATTATAATAAATAGTGAAGATAACTTAAATGAGATTAATGAAGTTTTAAAACATTTAGATACTGAAAAAAAGATAAATGTGGATCTAAAGGAAAAAGAGGATATATTAAAAATATATGAAACAGACAAACAGATAGAAAAATCAAAAACAAGAAAAGTTCATTTAAGATGTGGAGGATTTATTACTATAGATAAAACAGAAGCATTAACGGCGATTGATGTTAATTCAGGAAAATATACAGGAAAAAGAGATGTTGAAGAAACCATATTAAAAGTTAATAAGGAAGCAACTATAGAAATAGCAAAACAACTACGTTTAAGAGATATTGGAGGAGTTATAATAATTGATTATATAGATATGATTTTAGATGAACACAAAACGGAAATTGAAGAGTTATTAAGAGAAGAATTAAAGAAAGATAGATCAAAAACACAGGTAATAGGATTTTCAAAATTAAACTTATTAGAGATGACAAGGAAACATATAAAAGGTGATGAATAATAACAAAAATTTTTTATAAATCTTTTGACTTTTACCAAAATTTGTAGTATAATTTATATGTCGACAGAGAGAATATTAGACAATGAAGGGAGAGGGTATTAGTGTTTAATGTAGGAGATTACATAGTATATCCTATGCATGGAGCAGGAACAATAGATGCAATAGAAGAGAAAAACATATTAGGACAAAAACAATCATATTACATAATAAAAATGCCAGGTGAAGTCAAGGTAATGATACCAACAGCAAAGGCAGAAGAAGTAGGTGTTAGAAGTATAATAGATAAAAATTCAGCACAAAGAGTATTTAAAATTCTAGAGGAAGATGAAACAGAAATGTCTCAAAATTGGAATACAAGATATAGAGACAACATGGATAAAATGAAGAGTGGAGATATTTACGAAGTTGCTGATGTTGTTAGAAACTTAACTTTTAAGCAAAAAGAAAAAGGACTATCAACAGGTGAAAAAAGAATGTTATTAAATGCAAGACAAATATTAATTAGTGAGTTAGCATTAGTACAAAGTACAACACTAGACGAAGTAGAAAACCTTGTAGATAATACAATGCTAAAATCTTATAAAGAATTTAGAGTTGATAATGTAACAGCAACAGGTGTAAACAAATTTATACCATTTAATAATGAAGATGAAAATGTTGGATAATGAAATACCACATATAAACAATATAGGATTTTTAAATTAATAAGATAAACGAGAGGATATTTGAAGTGAACCCAAATTATTAGACAAAAAAGTTTAATAAGGAGGGGTCACTTCATTTTAACACTCGTTTATTTTATTAACCAACCTTATCTACATAAAGAAGGATTTAGGATTTATATGTCGAATAGTATAATATGCGGTAAAAGGAAAGGTGAAAGAAATATCATGATGAGATATAACGATGAAATAATTGACGAAGTTAGAAACAGCAATAATATTTTAGATGTTGTATCACAATATGTTGTATTAAAAAGAAGTGGAAGAAGCTATTCAGGATTATGTCCATTTCATAAAGAAAAGTCACCATCTTTTTATGTCTCTCCAGACAAGCAAATATTTCATTGTTTTGGTTGTGGAGAAGGAGGAGATGTTTTTGGTTTTATAAAGAAAATCGAAAATATTACATTTAAAGAAGCAATAGAAACATTAGCAGAGAGAGCAAATATTACATTACCTGTATTAGTAAATACAGAAAAAGACGAAAAATTGCAAAATTTAAAAGATAAAGTATATAAAATAAATGAAATAGCATCAGCATTTTATCAAAAAAATCTATTAAGTCCAAATGCAAAAATTGCACAAGATTATGTAAGAAAAAGAAAAATGGATAAATATACATTAGAAACCTTTGGAATAGGCTATGCCGGAAATTTCGATGAACTTTATCAAGAATTGAAAAAAAACAATTTCAGTGATGAAGAAATATTGGGTTCAAAACTTGTTCTTAAATCAGAGAGAACTGGTAAAATTTATGATGCATTTAGAAATAGGCTAATGTTTACTATAAAGGATGTTAGAGATAGAGTGATAGCCTTTGGAGGAAGGGCATTAGACGATAGTAAGCCAAAATACATAAATTCACCAGATACAGTAGTATATAATAAAGGTAGACATTTATTTGCCATGAATATAGCAAAAAAATGCGGAGAAAAATCAATAATGCTAGTTGAAGGATATATGGATGCAATATCTTTACATCAAAGAGGATTACATAATGTAGTAGCATCTCTTGGAACAGCAATGACAGAACAACAAGCAAGACTATTAAATGGTTTTGAAGAAGTAATAATTGGATATGATGCTGATTCCGCAGGACAAGGTGCAACTGCAAGATCATTAGAAATATTACAAACTCTTGGATATGATATTAGAATATTACAGATAAGTGGAGCAAAAGATCCAGATGAATATGTTATAAAATATGGATCAGGTCAAATGAAAAAAGCAATGGATAATGCAATATCATTAATAGAATTTAAAGTTAAAAAATTAAGAGAAGGATTAAATTTAGATAATGTCAGTGATAAAATAAAATTTTTAAATGAAATTAGTAAAATTTTATTAAAAGTCGAAAATGATATTGAAAAAGAAGTATATATTACTAAATTTTCAGAACAATATAAAGTATCAAAAGAAGCAATATATGCACAATTAAATAAATTACAATATGCAATGAACCAAGGAAACAAAATATTAGAAAAGCCAAATGCAATAAAAAGAAATCCAACAAAAGAAAAGCAAGACAATCTTGAGAAAGATAATGTTAGAGAAAATTTGATTATTTCTTTATTATTAAATGATAATAAGGATGATTTTATAAAAATAAAGAATGTAATATCTAAAGATGATTTTAAAAATGATAAAAATAAAAAAATAGTAGAAAAATTGTATGAACAGTTCGAAAAAGGAAATATTAATAATGTATTAGATTTATTTGAAGATGAAGAAATTATTAATCATATTACATATATAATGTCAACAGATTTTGATATCACAGATACACAAAAAGCAGTAGATGACATTTTAAATAAAATTGAAAAAGAAAAAATCCTTAACAGAAAAAACGAAATTTTAAAAAAGATGACAAGTGGGGATATTACAAAAGATGAGTTATTAGAATTAGAAGATGAATTAAGAGCTCTTAGTAAAAAGCTAACAAAATGAAATGGGAGGAAAAATAATGAGTAAGGAAAAAGAAATTAATCAAGAAGAAAATCAAGAGCAAAAAGAAAAAGTTGAAGATATACTAGAGAAAGCAAAACAAAAGGGTGGTATGACATACGGAGAGTTAGCATCAGAATTAGAAGATGTTAGTCCAGACCAAATAGATAAAGTATTTGACGCTTTTGAACAGAGTGGAGTAGATTTATTAGATGCTGATATGGATGAAGAACCAGACATAGACGACTTAAATGAAGTAGAAGAAGTCAGTATAGAAGAAATGAACAATGTAACAAACTTTGAGGGAATTAGTGTAGATGATCCAGTTAGAATGTACCTAAGAGAAATAGGAAAAATTCAACTATTAAGTTATGATGAAGAATTAGAACTTGCAAAAAGGATTTTAGAAGGAGACGAAGAAGCTAGACAAAAACTTGCAGAATCAAACTTAAGATTAGTTGTAAGTATTGCAAAAAAATACCTTGGACGTGGAATGTTATTCTTAGATTTAATTCAAGAAGGAAATATGGGATTAATAAAAGCAGTAGAAAAATTTGATTATACAAAAGGATACAAATTTAGTACTTATGCCACTTGGTGGATAAGACAAGCCATAACAAGAGCTATAGCAGATCAAGCAAGAACAATAAGAATACCTGTACACATGGTAGAAACAATAAATAAATTAATCAGAACATCTAGACACTTATTACAACAATTAGGAAGAGAGCCAACGCCTGAAGAACTAGCCAAAGAATTAGATATGCCAATAGAAAAAGTAATAGAAATACAAAAAATAGCACAAGACCCAGTATCACTTGAAACGCCAATTGGAGAAGAAGACGATAGCCATTTAGGGGATTTTATTCAAGATGATGATTCACCAGCGCCACATGATTCTGCAGCATATACATTATTAAAAGAACAATTAGAAGAAGTAATGAATACATTAACTCCAAGGGAAGCAAAAGTATTAAGATTAAGATTTGGACTAGATGATGGAAAAGCAAGAACACTTGAAGAAGTAGGCAGAGAATTTGATGTAACAAGAGAGAGAATAAGACAAATAGAGGCAAAAGCACTTAGAAAATTAAGACATCCAAGTAGAAGTAAGAAACTAAAAGATTACATGAACTAATGTAAGTAATAAGTGCATATATAAAATAAATTGTTTTCTTATATAATAGAAAAGTTATGCTTTTCTATTATATGAAAACTAAAATCGCTATTGCACTTGAGATTTGCTCATTTTCACTGCAAATTCAATTAGCAAGAACAAAAGGCGATTAAAGACCGATTTGTTCTTAGAAAGGAAAGATAATAATATGAGTAGAAAAATGAATAAAAAAGAGCAAGAACAGGCAAAAAAAAGAAACAAACATAAATCAGAAGGATTAATTAAAACAATATTATCAGAAGACACTGTTGTAGAAGATCCAGAATACATAATAGAAAAAGATCCAGATGAAGAGAGAAGAAATGCATTTAAAAAAGCATATGAGGTTATATTAGCATTAGTTCCAGAAACAATAAAAAAGAAAAATAAAAAGAAATCTAAAGAGAAAGAAGAATTTGACAGAAATCTTAGTGTTAGACAGTTGGAGAAAAATAGCTTAGAAAGACACGAAGAGGAAAAGGAAAAAGAAATAGGAGATAGAGAAGACAAAGGATTTGAACGTGGGGAATAGAAGAAAAAAGATAAAAAAGAACTACCATACTAGCGTATGGTAGTTTTTTTTTATAAAAATTTAGCAATAAAATTTAATTTCTTCATCTAAAAAATGTTTTTTCCATTCTGCAATTATATAAAAATAGTTATTTGCTATTGTTGCAAGCAATTCGCTTAAGTCTTTATTCGAATTTCCCCCTCTCGAGCCCATCTATAAAATGAAGGTAGGCCTCTTTCTACAACAGTACGAAACAATTCTATCTCTTCATCAGTATAATTACCCTCTTTATATAATACTTTACAACTTGGGAGTTCAAACCTTACACTATCAAAACCATTTTCAGTAGGTCTTTCAAAGTGTACATACATAATTTCCTCTCCATTTTCATTTTTCATAATATGTGAAAAAACAACTTCTGTTTCATCTGCATATTTCACGTATGGATACATTATTTTTCAATCACTCTCCTCTACTAATTAGTATTATAACATGATTTAAAATAATTTACTACTAAAAGCTATAAAAAAATTGGTTCAATAAATTTTTAGTGAATAATGAAAAATGAATAATTAATAGTACATAAGTGCTCTTATATTCTATATATAATTATTAATTATTCAATATTCACTATTCATTATTCACTGCGAATTGTTAAATTCGCACTTATGGTAACAAAATTAATTCACAACTTGAAAGTTTATATAGGCTAAGACCAATAAAAGATGAATAAAATTTTGAATTTTACTTGATTTCTGCTATAGAATCGTTTATAATTAAATTAATAAAACATTAGTGTCCGTTCTGAAAAGAACGTAATCATTATAATCCGATAGCTCAAAAGGCTATCGTTTTTTATGTGCATATAATTTTGAATTTTTCATATACTATTATTACATTAGTGTCCATAGCTTTATGCTATGTTAGTCATTAGTAGAAGGAGAAAATCTAGAATATTGATTTTCTCCAATTTTTAGTGAAAAATGAATAATGAATAATTAATAGTTAATAGTACATAAGTGCTCTTATATCCTATATATAATTATTAATTATTCAATATTCACTGTTCATTATTCACTGCGAATTGTTAAATTCGCACTTATGGTAGCGATGGGGAGATTCGAACTCTCGACACTTCGGGTATGAACCGAATGCTCTAGCCAACTGAGCTACATCGCCATAAAATACCTTAATAGTATACCCATTTTTATTTAATTTGTCAATATATTTTTAAAATTTTGTACTTTTTATAAAAAGACCTATCATTTTTTATAGTTTTTTTATATAAGTGTAATTTATCATTTTTTTTGCTTTTTCCAGTCTCTTATTTCCGTAAGGAAACAGGAGATTTTTCTATATTTTTGGGAAAGTCAGCTACAATGGTGGAGAGCTTTTTTAGAAGATAGTTATGCGAAAGTTAGATTTCCTTAGAGATTTCTTTACTAAGAAAATTTTAGTTGCGTTTTTTAATATGTATGTAACGAAAAAGATAAGAAAATTTAATATAAAAAAGAAAAACAACAGAAATTGAATTTCCGCAATGTCATAAAAGAATATTTGAAAATTGTCAAAATTTGTCGTATTGAAATGGAATATTAAATAGTTTAACATTAAATAAGAGAAATCTTTGAATTTTATTATAATATAAAATAAAAGAAAGGAATACGAAAAATGAAAAACGCTAAAACCGTTGATATT